>JALZBE010000653.1 GCA_030947665.1 Vulcanimicrobiota bacterium
GTCCGACGGCACCGCCGCCGCTGCCCGACGACGTGTCCCGGCGCGGCGTGTTCGGGCGTTTGTGGTGGCTCACGTTCGCGTCCTTCGGCCTGATCGCGATCGTGCCGCTCGTCGCGCTGGGCCGCCGCCCGCGCAGAACCGGCACCGCGTGGTCGAAGGGCGCGCGGCTCGTCACGCCGCAGGGCCGGCCGCTCAAGGCCGACGATCTCGTGGTCGGCGCGGTCGAGACCGTCTTTCCCGAAGGCAAGATCGAATCGCCTGAATCGGCGGCGCTGCTGGTGCGCGTCGAGAACGACGAGCTGCGGCTGCCCGCCGATCGTGGCGACTGGGCGCGCCAGGGGAACGTCGCGTACTCGAAAGTCTGCACGCACGCGGGCTGCCCCGTCGCGCTCTACCGAAAGGCGAGCCACGAGCTGTACTGCCCGTGCCACCAATCGGTGTTCGACGTGCTCGGCGGCGCGAAGCCCGTTTCCGGCCCCGCGACGCGCGCGCTGCCGCAGCTCGCGCTCGACGTCGACCGTGACGGCTACCTGATCGCGCGCGGCGATTTCGCGGATCCCGTCGGCCCCGACGAGTGGTGGCGCACGGTATGATCACGCGGCGAATCGGGCGCTTCTTCGACGAGCGGCTCGGCTCGGCGTCGTGGGTGCGCACGGCGTTCGCGAAAGTGTATCCTGACCACTGGTCGTTCTACCTCGGCGAGTTCGCGCTGTACTGCTTCGTGCTGCTGGTCGCGACCGGCATCTGGCTGACGTTCGTGTTCGACGCGACCGAAGCGGGCGCGTTCGACTCCGTCGTCGCGCTGGGCCGCACGGCCCCGATCGGCTACTTCATGCGCCAGGTCCACCACTGGAGCTCGGTGGTGTTCATCGCCGCGATCGTCGTGCACATGGGTCGCATCTTCTTCACCGCCGCGTACCGCAAGCCGCGCGAGATCAACTGGGTGGTCGGCATCCTGATGCTGATGCTCGCGTCGATCACCGGCTTCACGGGCTACTCGCTGCCCGACGACGCGCTTTCGGGCACCGGCCTGCGCATCGCGGATTCCGTGCTGCTCTCGATCCCGTTCGTCGGCGGCTGGGCCGCCGGCGTGCTCAACGGCGGGAGCTACCCCGGTCAGCTCCTCATCCCGCACCTCTACACGTTCCACGTCTACTATCTGCCGATCGCGATCGCGGGTTTGCTGTCTGCGCACCTCGCGCTGCTCGTGTACCAGAAGCACACCCAGTTCGTGCGCGATACGGCGCACGTCGTCGGGCGTCGCTTCTGGCCCGACTACGCGCTGCGCACGCTTGCCGCGTTCTTCGCGACGGTCGCCGTGGTGTTCGTGCTCGGCGCGCTGATCGAGATCAACCCGATCGAACAGTACGGCCGCTATCGCGACTATGTGATCACCAACCCCGCGACACCCGACTGGTACGCGGGCTGGCTCGACGGCGCGCTGCGGCTCGGCCCCGCGATCGAGTGGAAGATTTTCGGGCACCCGATTCCGCCCGTGTTCTGGCCGGGGATCGTGATGCCGGGCCTCACGTTCATGCTGGTCGTCACGTGGCCGTGGATCGACAAGGTCCTTACCGGCCGCGACGTCGCGACCGACGTGCTCGTCCCCGCGAGCGCGGCGCCGTGGCGCGTGGGCGTCGGTGCGGCGCTCATCACGGCGGGCGTCGTGCTGACGCTCGCAGCGAGCGACGACCAGCAGGCGCGCACGCTGCACGTCAAGGTCACGGCGCTGGTGTGGCTCTACCGTATCCTGTTCGCCTTCGGCAGCGTCGCGGTCGGCTTGATCGCGGCAGTGTTCGCGCGCGAGCTGCGCGCGCGCTGGGACGAGCGCGGCCGGGAGGCCGAACGCGTCGTCGGGCTGGTGCGCACGGCGCAGGGCGGCTTCGAGGAAGAAAAGCCGGCGGCGGAGCCCGCAACGCCGGTATGACGACGTTCGCGCTGCTGCTGGTGTCGTTCACGGCATACGTGGTTGCATACATTCGCGTGCGCCGCGCCGGGCGCGCGTTTCCGTGGCGCGCCGTCGCCGCGTTCGAGGCGGGGTTGATCGTCGTCGCCGCGTCGCTGCTCGGCCCGATCGATGCGCGCGCCGACGCGTCGCTCGCGTGGCACATGGTGCAGCACCTCGCGCTCGTCACGGTCGCCGCGCCGCTGCTGCTG
>JALZBE010000199.1 GCA_030947665.1 Vulcanimicrobiota bacterium
CGCGGCGGCGGTCGCGCTCACCGCGACGCTTGCGAGCATCGCGTACACGGTGCTGGCGATCAGCCGGCTACGTGCGTTCGCGCGCCCGCCGGCCGCGCGTTCAGTGCGCCGGCCCGGGATCACGATCCTCAAACCAGTCCGCGGTGTCGAACCGCTGCTGGCAGAGAACCTGCGCTCGTTCTGCGCGCAGGCCTATCCCGAATTCCAGGTGGTGTTCGGCGTACTCGACCCGGGCGATCCCGCGCTCGAGATCATCCGCGCCGTCGCGGCGGAGCACGCCGATCGAACCACCGTCGTCGCCGGAAACGGCGTAGCGGAGCACCGCAACCCGAAGATCTCCACGCTCGCGCCGATGCTCGCGCATGCCAAGTACGGCATCTTGGCGATCTCCGACAGCGACATGCGGGTCGGGCCGAGCTATCTTGACGCGGTCGCGGCGGCCTTCGACGACGAGCGCGTCGGCGCCGTGACTTGCACCTATCGCGGTGAGCCGGCGGACGACCGGCTCGCATCGCGGCTCGGCGCGATGGGGATCGGCGAGCAATTCGTCCCGTCGGCGCTCGTCGCGATAGCGATCGAACCGCTCACGTTTTGCTTCGGAGCCACGATGGCGGTCCGGCGCGGCGTGCTCGACGCCGTCGGTGGCCTGCGCGCGATCGGTACGCACCTTGCCGACGACTTCGCGATGGGCCACCTCGTCAGCGAGCACGGGCTGCGCGTAGCGTTCGCGCCGTACGCGGTCACGAACACGGTCAGCGAGCCGGGGATGCGCGCGCTGTTTTCGCACGAGCTGCGCTGGTTGCGGACGATCCGCTCGGTGCGCCCGAAAAGCTACGCGGGCATCATCCTGACGTACCCGGTGCCGCTGGCGCTGCTCTATGCGGCGCTCGCACCCGACCGGGGCCAAGCCCTACCGGTGGCGGCACTCGCCGTGCTCGTCCGGCTCGCGCTCCACCGCGAGGCGCACCGCTCGATCGGCACGCAACGGCCGCCGGCTCTGTGGCTGATACCGCTGCGCGACGCGCTCGGCGTCGTCGTCTGGATCTGCGGATCGTTCGGCCGCGGCGTGCGGTGGCGCGGGACGAAATTCGAGATCGCGACCGGCGGTGATACACTGAAAACGTGACTCCAGCGACCAGTCCTACGTCTCGAAAAGCGCCGACTTTGCAACGCTCGACATCCAACTGCGCGTCCCGAATGACTGGCACGAAACCGTCGCTACGGACGCGGCGAACTCGAGCGCGGCGCGAAATCGGTCGGCCGGCATCGAACGATCGCTCCCCGTAAGCGCATGCACGAGCGCTCCGTGAAACACGTCGCCGGCTCCCAGCGTGTCAACAACGGGACCTGGACCGACCTGGACGTCACCGCGCTGTCCTTCGCATGCCCATAGCACCGACCGTGCACCGCGCGTGATCGCCGAGCAGCGCACGCCTCGGGACGTCAAGTAGTCGAGGACATCGACGTTAGCTCCTACACCGGGCGGCCGAAAATCGGCGGAACAGACGGCGACATCGATGAACGGCAGGAGCTCGGAGGTTACCGCCTTCCAGCTGCCTCCGTCGAGAACGGTGAGCGCGCCCGTGTCGCGCGCACTATGCACGGCCTCGAGGGCGAGGCGGGGGTGATGGCCGTCGACGAGAACGACCGCGGCGCTCGCCACGAGCTCGGCCAGGATGGCCGGTGCGGCGAGATCGCGGTAAATCGCATTGATGGACACGACGGCCCGCTCGCCCGTGCTCTCCGTGATCATGATAGCCGAGGTCGGGGGCGGCAAGTTCGACGACTCGGCGTCGACCACGGTGACGCCGCAGGCCACGAGATCCGCCGATATCCCGGCGCCCAGCGGATGCGTACCGACGCCCGTAACGAGCGTCGACCTCCCGCCGAGAAACGCGCAGGTCGCCGCGGCATTCGCGGCGGGCCCGCCCGCCACGACGACCTCGCGCCTTGCAACGACCTTCTCGTTCGACGCCGGGACACGCTCGACGCCCAAGATCACATCCATTGTCGCGAGCCCTACGAACAGGCGCAGCGCCCTGGTGCCTTGCCGGCTACTCGGCGGGTGCATGCGTACGCCCCTCGAGCGTTTTCAGCGTTGGCCGGATGAACGTCGACCACGAGTTCGCCAGCCGATCGTGATATTCGTTGAGGACGAAGGCGGCGCACGCGCGCCCCTGGTCCAAAGGAACGGCGTCGACCGTGGCGCAGGCGCTCGGGGCAAGAGTGACGATGTAGCGCCCGTCTTCATCGGTGGCGCCGTCGTATCCGATGAGGCTTATGCGCGAAGCGGCGCTCGATCCCATCTTCGTGATCGCTTCCTGCACGGCGCAGAGGATGCGGTCGTTGGCGCAGAACACAAAAAAGTGGGCTCCGGTGTGCGTTCGCAAGAGCAGCTGCACGCCGGACACAATCGCATCCCGGGCGACCGACGTATTCCACGATTCGATGGTGACATAGCTCAAACGGCTGCTATAGCCTGCGGACGCAAGATGGTATAGCAGCTTGGCCCCGCGCTGAACCGCCGGCCATGACGACGCTGGGCCCAAGCACGCGACGACGTGCGCTTTCGCCACCGACGTCAGCCGCTCCAGTAAATACTGCGCGACTAGCTGTCCGCCGATGTCGAAATCCGAGCCCACGAACGCCGGGCGCCGCGCGCGTAGCTCGTTGAAGACGCGATTGCTCGGCTTTACGTCCACGACGACTACGAACGCGCCGCGTTGCGTCAGCACCGCGAGCTCGGTCCAAAGCTCAATCGCGTCGGCGGACGGGATAATGACAACGGCGGAAAGATCCCGGCTGGAAAGCGATCTGAGGAGCTGCAGCTGCCACGCGAGGAGATCCTCGACGCTGTGGTCGGGCAGATATTCGGTAAGGCGCAGTTCGGTCGTTTCTCGAAGCTCCTGCTCCAGCCCACGCAAAATGTTTCGTGCGAACGGCGAGCGGCTCTTGGCGATGAATGCAACCTTATGGCTGCCCGGGTCGCGCAACTGTAGCTGAGTCAATGCGAACGTAACGACGGTAAAGAAAATGCCGGTTATACCGATGACTCGATCCAAATTCATGTGGATCGCCAGCAGGACGCCGAGAACCACGATCGTAGCGGCCATGCTCGTCAGAACCGCGCGCAGCGGTGTCACCACTCGCCGCCGAAGGCGGCTGTGGTCGTAATACAACTGCCTTCGGGAAAGCCGCACTAGATAGGTTCTGACTCACGCGCCGGCAACAACACGTCTGCATGTCGGACTCTTCCAGCCGGTTGAGGTCATGCTGAATGCCGACGGTTTTCGCGCCGAACGACTGCGCCAGCCGCAAGTACGCAGGATCGTCTTCAAAAACCAAACAGGGCTCGTCGTTCCGAAGCAATGATCGAAGCACATTGGGTTTTTCCGCCGATAACGGCCGAGCGGGGAGCCAACCGTACACGTGCGCGAAGTAAACGCTGAGATTCCACTTGGTGAGGAATCCTTGCAAAACCTCGACGTTGCCGGACGAGACGATGACTTGGCTGACCCTTTTTCGAGCGAACACTGCAAGCAGACGGTGAACGAACCAAATCGGCTTCAGCGCATTTTCCGCGCCGCGCTGGAAGCGCGCGATTCGCTGCGCGCGAAGTGCGCCGGCTTTTTCGGTCAGCCCATAGGTCGAGATGAGCCGCTCCCAAATCTCACCCTCATTGCGGCCGATCAAACCCCCAAAAAAATTCTCCGGAGGATGGCACCCGCGCTCGACCAGCATGGCGCGATAGGTCTCGCGGTGCAACGGCTCGGAATCGGCGATGACACCGTCGAAATCCCAAATCACGAGGCGCAGCTTCCCGCCGTCCGCAATATCTTTGATCGAATGAAGAGCGTTCGTGAGACGATGCCGTTCGCCGACCCCGTCAGTCGTCACGGATTGCTGCGAAGGTTCACGGCTCATCATACGGCCAGCAGATCGATCGTCGGCGCCGCCACCGGCTCAGGAAGACCGTCGTACGTCGCGGCGCGGCCGATGCACGTTCCGCGCACGCCCCACACCGATGCGCTGTCCACGCGCACGTCGGCCCACGGCCGCGTCACGTCGGGTGACGATTCCGTCAGCGGGAAGTTCACCGTCACGTTGTCGATCGTCTTGGCGCTCAGCTTGGTCGCGTCTTTGCGCGACACGCCGTGGATCAGCGCGCGCACCGTCGTGCCGACTTTCACGTCGTGATAGGCGCGCACGGCTTCGTCCTGCGCCGCTTTGAGCCGCACGAAGCGGCCCTGCGCGACGTCCTTCGGCACCGCGTTCGCGGCGTGCCACACCGCCGCCGGCGTCCCGCGCCGCGGCGAGTACACGAACATGAACGCCTGCGCGAAGATCCCGGTCTTGCACACGTCGACCGTCTGCTGGAAATCCTGTTCCGACTCGCCGGGGAAGCCGACGATCAAGTCGGTCGTGATCGCCCAGCTCGGGTTGTGCGATTTGAACGTCGCGATGCGCTCCAGGAACTGCTCGAGCGTGTACTTGCGGTTCATCCGGCGCAGCATCGGGTTCGAGCCCGACTGCAGCGCGAGGTGGAAGCGCGGGTTCATCTTCGGCAGCGTCGCGCACACCCGCGCGAGCTTCTCGTTGAGATCTTTGGGGTGCGAGCTGACGAAGCTGACGCGCTCGACGGACTCGATCGCGCACACCGCTTCGATCAGGTCGGCGAAGTCGGCGCCCGTCGCCGGCTCCTTGTAGGCGTTCACCGTCTGTCCCACCAGAGTGATCTCGCGCGCGCCGCCCGCTGTCTTCATCTCCACGTCGGCGAGGATGTCGCGCATCGGGCGATGGTCGAAGCGTCCGCGCACGTGCGGAACGATGCAGAACGTGCAGTAGTACGAGCACCCGCGCTGCACCGTCACAAAGCCGCGCAGACCGTCGTACGGCCCCGCGATCCCCTCGCCCGCGCCGCCCATGACGGTCTCGATCTCGCGGTCGACGCTGAAGTCGTCGTCCGGATACTCCGCCCGCCACACCGCCAGCGCGTCGCCGAGCGCGCCGAGTTCGCTCGTGCCGAAGACGCCGTCGATGTGCGGCATGGTCTGCTGCATGCGGCCCTTGTCCTGTTCTGCCAGGCACCCGGTGACGATTACCTTCACCGACTTGTCCGCGTTCTTGATCGCCTTCCAATGGCCGATGCGCCCGTACGCGCGCTTCTCCGCGTTGTCGCGCACGGTGCACGTGTTGAGCACGAGCACCGCCGCATCTTCGGGCCGCTCCGCCAGCGTGAACCCCGCCGAGAGCGCGCGGCGCTGGATGTCCTGCGAGTCGGCCTCGTTCATCTGGCAGCCGTGCGTCTCGATGTAGATTTGCGCCACTATGATGCGGTCTCGGTGGAGATTTGCGCCACGTAGAAGTTCTTTTCGGAGAGCGGAGGCATCAGCGGGTTCCCGTGGAGAGCGTGGTGAGCAGGTCGAGCGGGAGGTACAGGCGCGACCCGATCATCGTCGGCGCCTCGCCGTAGTCGACGATCTTGCCGTCGACGCGGTACGCCGTCGAGCCGATGTGCCCGATCACCTCATGGCCGCCGTACCGTACGACGACCTTCTCGCCGACGAGCTTGATCGCGCCGCGCGGCACGTAGTCCTCCGCCGGCGCGACGACGCTGGGCCGCGCCACCTCGGCCTCAGGCTGGAGCACGACCTCCGTTCGCGTGCCGGGCCATACGGTCACCGCGCGCGTGATCTTGCCCCGTGGCGTGCGCGCGGTCAGCTCGTGCACCCCGGCCGCCACCGCGATCGTCCCGTCTTTGGACGGTACCGCCGGGAAGCCGTCCACGTATGCCGTGCGCATGGTGCCGTGGATCGCGATCCACCCCGGCAGCGGGTGCAGCCCGCCCGTTCGCGCGGGTTCCAGGCGCGTCGAGCTTAGCGTCGTCTGCCCCGCGACGACGCTCACGTCGAGTTGGAGCGGGTCCCAGC
>JALZBE010000654.1 GCA_030947665.1 Vulcanimicrobiota bacterium
GATCCAGGTCGGCTTCATCAACACGTCGACCAACTCGCTCCGCATCGCCAACGTCAACCTGATCGGCCCGGCGAATGCCGGCGGCGTGTTCGCCAACGGCTCGCTCGCGTCGGAAGACTCGATCGGGCAGATCGACAACGCCCTGCAGACGGTGCTCGCGCAGCGCGCGCAGCTCGGCGCGACGATCGTCCGCCTCCAGGAAGACCAGAACAACGACAACGTCGCGTCGGTCAACCTCAAGGCGTCGGAGTCCGCGATCCGCGACCTCAACGTCGGCCAGGAGACCACCGAGTACACGAAGCTCCAGATCCTGGTGCAGGTCGGTACCTCGGTCCTCGCGCAGGCGAACCAGAACGCTCAGTCGGTCATCAGCCTCTTTCGCTAAGACCCGCTGACCTCTGGTCCATGAGAGGGCTCGCTCCGGCGGGCCCTCTCTTTTTGCCCCCGCGCGTCCGATATTCTCTACGTGCCGTTAGAGATTGCCGACGACTTTCGTGACAGCGCGTTTGCGCGGGCCCAGACCGGGCTGCTGTTCAACCTCCCGGTGCCGCCGCCCGAGCGCGAGCAGCTGCCGGCCGGTATCAGTTTGTGCATGATCGTGAAGAACGAGGAGCGCTTCCTCGCCGAGTGCCTGCGCAGCGTGTGCGACGCCGTCGACGAGATCAACATCGTCGACACTGGTTCCACCGACCGCACGGTCGAGATCGCGCGCGAGTTCGGTGCGAACGTCATCGTTCGCGAATGGCGCAACGACTTCGGCTGGGCGCGCAACGAATCGCTCGCGCTCGCCACGCGCCGCTGGACGCTCGCGCTGGATGCGGATGAAGAGATCGCGCCCGAATCGCTCGCGCTGCTGCGCGCGGTGCGCGAAACGCCCGCCGACATCACGGGCGTCTACGTGCGCATTCAAAACCTCGTCGACGACCAGTCGGGCGCCGCATCCACCATGACGCACATCCTGCCGCGGCTCTTCCCGACCACGCCGCGGCTGCGGTACCGCAACGTGATCCACGAAAGCGTCGTCGTCGACGGCAACGATCACCTTCAGTCCGTCGTGTCGCCGATCCTCATCCGGCACAAAGGCTACACCACCGCGATGATGGACGGCCGTGCGAAGACCGAGCGCAACCAGCCGCTGCTCGAGCGCGCCATCCGGGAAGCCGCGGACGACGCTTTTTCGTGGTTCAACTTCGGCATCTCCGCGATCGTCGCCGGCGATCACGAGGGCGGCATCGCCGCGCTCGAGCGCATGTTCGCGATGCCCGGCCAGCAGCGCGCGTTTTTTTCGATCGGCTACGTCATGCTGGCCGACGCGTACGCCGAAGGCCGCGGCGACGTCGAGAAGGGCATCGCGATCCTCGACGACGGCCTGGAGCGCACGCCGGACCACCCGAACATCCTGTTCATGCGCGGCTTCTTGCTGTCGCTGCTCGCGCGCTACGACGAGTCGCGCTCGTGGTACGAGAAATCGATGGCCGGCGCATTTCAGGCCGAACAGCACTCGATGGTCGACGACGAGATCTGGATCTGGAAAGCGCCGCTGAACATCGCGACCACCTACGTCAAGGAAAACCGCGTCGAGGAAGCGGTCCCGTGGTTCGAGCGCGCGCAGGCGAACAAGCCGGACTCGCCCGTGCTGCGCGGTCTCGTCGCAAGCGCGTACGAGCGCGTCGGCCGCTACTACGATGCGGAGCGCATGTTCCGCGAAGCCGCCGAACGCGACGGCGACGCCGGCTTCATGACGTACGTGAACTACCTCATGCGCCGCCGGCGGTTCTTCGAAGCATTCGACCGAGTCGAGCACCGGCGCGATGCGGTCGACGACCGCGCGTACGCCGCGCTGCTGATCTCGGCCGCGCAGACGACGCGTGACGAGCGTCTCGGCGACCCGGAACCGTACGCGCGGCGCGCGCTCGAGCTCGTGCCGGGCGACGGCCTCGCGCTCGGGCTGCTGGAGTCGCTCTACACGTCGCGCGGCGAAACGGTCGATCTCGCCGCGCTGCGCGCCGCGGAGATGGATGCGGCGCTCGCGAGCCCGGCGGACTACTCGCGCCGCTCGCACCGGCTGCTCGAAGAGCAGCGCCTCGACGACGCGCTCGCCGTCGCGCGCGAAGGCTTGGCGCTCGCGCCGCACGACGGCGTGCTCGCGTAC
>JALZBE010000655.1 GCA_030947665.1 Vulcanimicrobiota bacterium
CCCGGGAGACCCCCGCGCCGGCGCAAACGAGCTGAGGCGGATGCGGCGCGAGAAAGCGCCGGCACGAAGGTGCGCCGGCGGTCGGAATCACGCCCACGCGGGGGCTGACTAATGAGCGCGATGGCTGCGACGACGCAATGCCAGATCTTCACGTTCGCCAATGGAGTGTCCAGCTCCGGCGGGGGTCACTCCATCATCCCTGACGAGGGTGACGAGGTGCGCAAGGGTTTTCGATGCGCCCGCATCGTCAACCACGACCTACTTGTAGAGGCCTTCAACTGCGTCGACGGCATTTCCGACGGCGGTCGCGCCGGTCTGGGCTTCGTTCGTATTCCGATCGTGAGCGCCGTCGCGGGCTCGTCGAACGGCCATATTGAACATGAGTACCACCTTGGCGCCGTTCGCCTTTGCGGCGATCATCGGCTTGAGGTGAAGCCACGCGCGGTCTAACGCATACGCATCCCGGCTCGCGCGACTCCATTGCATCATGCTTGCATCGAGTCCGATCGAGCGTCCGAGATAGTCAAGGCCATGCACGTCCGCCGGAATCTTCTCGCCGACGATGCTGAACAGCGGTGCGAGCGCTCCCGTCACATCGTTCGCCGCGCGTTTGAGATCACGCGAATCGTGCAATGCACGAGCAAGCTCCTTCATGCGCGTATCCATCTGAGTCAGTTCTTGTGCGGACGCGCCCTTCTGCGCGAGAGTCGCTCGCAGGGAAGGCCACTTCGCAATAGATTCACGACCGGCGACAATGGCGACGTTGCCGACCTTCTCACCCTCGGCAATCGCTTCGGCGCGATCTTCGATCGAGTAGATCGCGCGCATATCGGCAGGGCGATCGTTGATCTCCATATCCTTGTCAGCCGTCATCGACCCGGCCGACGCCGACGCCATCAGCGCGAGCATCGATCCGGCCGCGATGGTCAGGCTCGCCGTGTGAAGTATTCGCGAGAACGTGATAATCGGTTTCATCGGTGTGGCTCTCCCTCATTTTGGTGCGGAAATGCGGCTGGCGGCCGTTGTGAGCTAACCTAGCAACGGCGGAGCGGCTCAGGGTCTTACTGCGGTCCGGACGGCGCGTTCAGCGATATCGTGCGAGATCGACGCCGACCGTTTGACAAACGCCCGCGCTGTCGACGAAGTCAAGGGCTCACACGTGGAAGTGTGCGCGCACGAAGCGCCGCCACGCGGGCTCCTGGTGCGTGATGGTGCGTTCGGCTGCGGCCAGCGCGCTGTCGAGGCCGCGCACAGCGATTGCGGACCGTGTGTGGTCGCGCTGGTTGACGGCGTCCGCGACCGCGGCGAGTCGCCCGTCGAAGACGTGCGCCTGCGTGCTGCCGCCGGCCGCGACGACGGCCGCGCGGCCGTTGCGCCAGCTCGAACGTGCCGAGATCAAGTCTCGCGTGGAACGCACCCAGTCATTCGCGCTCACGTCCAATCCGATGGCGCGGGTGAGAAAATCCAGCCGGTGGAGCTGTGCCGGTACCCGGTCGCCCGCAGCGGTGTACAGCGGCGCGAACGCTGCGGTTACGACGTTCCCCGCGCGGCGGAGGTCGGCGTTGTAGGAACGCTGCGTCGCCAACGCTTTGATCGCACTGTCTGCGGCGAGCAGGTCGCTGCGGTCGGCTTGCGCGCCAACGAGGCCCGCGCGAACCGCGGGCCAGCGCACGCCGATCGCACGCGAGGCGGACTGCGCGTTCGCCGAACGCGGAGCATCCACGACGATCTGCTGTGCGAGGGCGTCCAGCCGTCCGAGCTGGTCCGCGATCGGAACCGGAGTGGCCGTCGGCGCAGGGCTCGCGGTAGACATGCCGGGCGGGCTTGACGACGACTGCGCGGCAGCGGGTGCCGGGGCGAGGAAGCAGAGTGCAGAAGCCGCCGCGAGGAACGCCGCAGTCTGCGAAATGCGTGTCGTGATCACGGTTTGCGCCACTTGTCGGGGGTCCCGCTCGAGGTTCGTCGGACGCGCTCCACCAGAGGCGCCTTCGTCGGATTCAATGCACGTGCTCGCTCGATCGCTGCCGCTTGCGTGTTGCACACCGCGCTAGCCCGTCCGGCAAGCCCCTTCTTGACCGCATAGTCGCCTTGCGGCCGTCGCTCAACGAAGAGCTGATCGCTGCGCATCCCGTCTCCTCCAACTGCCTGTATC
>JALZBE010000200.1 GCA_030947665.1 Vulcanimicrobiota bacterium
AGGTTGAGGTCGTTCCAGTCGACGAAGCGCGGCACCGTCTTGCCGATGATCTCGCGCACCGACGCGATGCCGCGCGCGTCGAGGTAGTTGTTCAAGCCGTCGATCATGTCGGCGACGATGCGGAAGCCGTGGTGCATCACCGCCGTGCACACCTGCACGCTGGTCGAGCCCATCAGCATGAACTCCACCGCGTCGCGCCAGTCGGAGATGCCGCCGATCCCCGAGATCGGGATCGCGACCTGCGGGTCCTTCGCGCACGCGCCGACCATGTTGAGCGCGATCGGCTTGACCGCCGGGCCGCAGTAGCCGCCGTGCGACGACTTGCCGTCGACGTGCGGGACCGGCAGCCAGGTGTCGAGGTCGACGCCGATCAGCGAGTTGATCGTGTTGATCAAGCTGATCGCGTCGGCGCCGCCCTTCGCCGCGGCGCGCGCGGGATAGCGCACGTCGGTGACGTTGGGCGTGAGCTTCACGATGACCGGGACGTGCGCGGCCTCTTTCACCCAGCGCGTCACCATTTCGATCAATTCGGGGTCCTGCCCGACGGCCGCGCCTTGGCCGCGTTCCGACATCCCGTGCGGGCAGCCGAAGTTCAGCTCGAAACCGTCCAGCGGGACGGTCTCGCAACGCCGCACCAGCTCGTGCCAGCTCTCGCGCGTGCACTCCGTCATCAGCGACACGACGATCGCGCGGTCCGGAAACCGCGCCTTGCACTCCGCGATCTCGCGCAGGTTCTCGTCGAGCGGGCGATCGGTGATGAGCTCGATGTTGTTCATGCCCGCCATCCGCTGCGTGCCGATGTTGAGCCCCGCGAACCGCGATGTCACGTTGACGATGGGTTCGAGCGCGAGCGTCTTCCAGACCGCGCCGCCCCAGCCGGCTTCGAACGCGCGCATGACTTGGTAGCCGGAGTTCGTCGGCGGGGCGGATGCGAGCCAGAACGGGTTCGGGCTTTTGATCCCGGCGAGATCGATGGACAGATCGGCCATCAGCGTACCTCCGCGCGCAGAAACAGATCCACACTGCGCGCCGCGACCTTGCCGCGCTGCGCCGCCTCGACCACCATCGCGTCGACGCCGCCCGGCTGGAACATGCAGTCGCCCGCGGCGTAGACGTTCGGGCGGTTCGTGCGCATCGCGTCGTCGACCGAGGCGATACCGTTCACATCGTGCGTCACGCCGAACGCGTCGAGCAGCGCAACGTGGCGCGTCTGCCCGATCGCGAGGATCACCGTATCGGCGGGGACGACACGCTCGGTACCCGGGAGCGGGCGCGCGCTGTTATCGGGCGCGGTCGAGACGATCTCCAGCCCGGCGACGCGCCCGTTCTCGACGACGATGCGTTTGGGCAGCGTGAACGTGCGGAACTCCACGCCTTCGACCTTCGCGAACTCGAGTTCGAAATCGTACGCCGTCATGCGCTCCGCGCCGCGGCGGTAGTACATCGTGACGCCGGGAACGCCCAGTCGCCGCGAGCACGTCGCCGCGTCGATCGCGGTGTTGCCGCCGCCGATGATCGCGACAGCGTCGCCGAGCACGCCGACGTCACCGCCCGACTTCGCGATGCGGATGAAGTCGAGCGCGTCCCACACACCGGCCGCGTCCTCGCCTTCGATCCCGAGCCGCGGCACGCTGCCCATGCCGACCGCGATCACGACCGCGTCGTACTCGGCGAGGATCGCGTCGGCGGCGATCGTCTCACCGATAGCCGCGCCGTCGCCGACCATGACGCCGGTCCGAATCTCGACGCCCAGCGCACGCACCTGTTCGGCTTCCCACAGCGCGATCTCCGCGGGTAGGCGAAACGGCACGATGCCGTACGTGTCGAGCCCGCCGGGTGCGGCGTCGCGTTCGAAGATCACCACCGCGTGGCCCATGCGCGCGAGGTCGCGCGCTGCCGCGAGACCGGCGGGACCCGAGCCGATCACCGCGACACGCTTTCCGCTCGGCGGTCCCGCCTCGAAGAGCGTGACGTTCTCGCGGATGGCCCAATCGGTCGCATAGCGCTGCAGGTCGCCGATGCGGATCGGATTCTCATCAGCGTTGTAGACGCACGCACCTTCGCAGAGCTGCGACGTAGGGCACACCCGGGCGCAGCTCGCGCCGACCGGGTTCGCGTCCATGATCGTCTGCGCGCTGCCGAGCAGATCGCCGGTCGCGATGCGGCCGATGAAGCGCGGCACGTCGATCCCGGTCGGGCACGCACGGATGCAGGGCGCGTCGTAACAGTTGAGGCAGCGGTTCGCCTCGATCTGAACGTCCATGCGGGATAGCCGTTTGGCGATCGGCGGCCCGAGGCTCACTGACGGAAAAGCCAAGTCCCCTCCAAGTGCGAGGCCCGTTACGGAGCCTATTGGCGAGAACGGGAGCGGCTCCCGGTCCGGCCGGTTGGTTTCGTGGGCGCCCCGGGCTCCGGCGGCGGCGGCGGCGAGCGCGCGGACCGTCGCGGCAGGCGGCATCACGCCGTCCGCGTACGCTCGCGCCATGCGCGCCGTACGACTTCACGAGATCGACCGCGAGAACGGTCCCAAGCACTTCCGCGTCGAGCAGGTCGACGATCCGGTTCCCGGCGCGGGCGAAACGCTCGTGAAGATCCGGCGCGCGGCGTTCAACCGCCGCGACGTATTCATCAGCCAAGGCCTCTATCCGGGGATCCAGCTGCCGTGTATCCCCGGTTCGGACGGCGTCGGCACGGTCGCGGCGCACGGCGACGGCGCGCAGGGCCAGCCGGTCGGCACGCGCGTGGTCATCGACCCGACGCTCGGCTGGGGACCGGATCAGCGCATCTGGCAGCGCACCGCGCAGGTACTCGGCATGCCGCACCAAGGGACGTTCGCGGAGTACATCGCGGTGCCGGCGGGCAACGTGCATCCCGCGCCGGCGTCGCTGAGCGACGACGAAGCCGCCGCAATCCCGCTCGCGGGCGTGACGGCGTACCGCGCGCTCGTGTCGCGCGGACGCTGCACGAAAGACGACGTCGTGCTGATCCCCGGCGTCGGCAGCGGCGTGCAGACGTTCGTGCTGCTGTTCGCGAAAAAGATCGGCGCGAAGGTGATCGTGACCTCGTCGAGCGAGGAGAAGCTCGCGCGCGCGAAAGCGATGGGTGCCGACGTGGCGATCAACTACAAGACGACCGAGAAGTGGGAGAAGGACGTCGCGGCGGTCGACGGCGGGCCGAGCCTGGTGGTCGACTCGGCGGGCGGCGACACGCTGTCGAAAGCGGTCAACATCACGCGCTATGCCGGGCGCGTCGTAATCTACGGCGGCACGCTGGGCGACGCGAAGATTCGGCCGTACTCGGTGTTCTGGCGGCAACTGGACATCATGGGCTCGTCGATGGGCTCGCCGCAGGACTTCGCGGAGATGCTCGCGCTGTTCGACGGCTCGCTCAAACCCGCGGTCGACCGCGTCTACGCGATGGACGACGTCGTCGAAGCAGCCGAGAAGATGAACGGCGGCGAGCAGTTCGGCAAAGTGGTTCTCGCCGTCGGCTGAAACGCGCGTGACGTGCGCGTGGTAGGACGCTCGCGATGAAGCAGAGCGAGGTCGTTCTCTCCGTGCGCGGGCTCGTGCGCTGGTTCGGCCGGGTCAAGGCGGTCGCGGCTATCGATCTCGACGTCGCGCGCGGCGAGGTCGTCGCGCTGCTCGGGCCCAACGGGGCGGGGAAGACCACGACGCTGACGTGCATCGCGGGGCTGCTCGCGCCGAGCAGCGGGATCATCCGTGTCGCGGGGGACGAGCGGCACGATGCGCGCGAGCTGCGCACGGCGTATGTGCCGGAGATTCCGATCGTGTACGACGATCTCACGCCGGCGGAGCACCTCGCGTTTGTCGCCGCCGGACGCCGTGTCGCCGATGCCGACGACGTCATCGCGAAGGCACTCGAACGTACGGGGATCGGGGACGTGCGCGACCAGCTCGCCGGAACGCTCTCGAAGGGCAACCGGCAGCGGTTGTGCCTCGCGGGCGCGCTCGTCGCGCGGGCGGATGTCGTGCTGCTCGACGAGCCGACGACGGGTCTCGATCCCGCGGCGCAACATGCGCTCGTCGCGATCGTTCGCGATTTGGCCGCGGACGGTGCGGGCGTCGTGTTCAGCACGCATGCGCTCTCCACGGCATTCGACGTGGCGGACCGCATCGTGGTCATCGTCGCCGGGCGCATCGTCTTGGACCAGCAGGCAGCGCGTTTCGGCGACGTGGACGCGCTGCGCGCGGCATACATGCGAGTTGCGAGATGATGCCGCCGCTGCGCTTCGAGGCGAGGATCGCGCTCGCGGTATTGCGCCGGATCGGGATGCACCCGTCGCGGCGCGCGCTCTGGTTCATCGCCGGGATGCTCGCAGCGGTCGCGATCGCGGTTGACATCGCGACGTCGGACGTGGCGTCGCGCGATCTCGGCGCATTGTCACCGTCACCGCTGCTCGTCATCGGCGTCGCCGCCGGTATCCTCGCTCTTGCAGCATTCGTCGGCTCGCGAACGCCGCTGACGTACGGCACACGAGCGGCGGATGCGATTTGGTGGCGGTACGCGGGTGTCGATGCCGGCACCGGTCAGCGCGCCACCACCGCGATCCTGACCGTGCGCGTCATGCTCGGCTTTGCTGTCGGCGGCACCCCGATCGCGGCGCTGCTTGCACTGGCCGCGCCGCAACGGGCCGGCACGATCGTCGCGCTCGCGATCGTGATGGCCCTGCTGGCGCCCGCGACCGTTCTCGTCTCGTCGGCCTGTGCGCCGCGCCGAATCACCGGCGGCCGGCACGGCACGGCTGACGACTCGGCTGCGGGCGTGTTGCCTGTCACGAGCGATCCGCTCGCCAAACAGTCTTCGCGCACGAACATTCCGCTGGGACTCACGGCTGCACGGTGGCTCGTCGCCAGGCGACGCGGTGAAACGCTCGTCCCGTACGACCGCTTTGCGTACGGCCTCGTCGCCGGGGTCGTCGCGCCGCGCGTCGCCGCGCTCGCAGGCGGACAGCTCGTCGCGATGGGGATCGTCGTCGGTGGGCTCGCGGTGATCTTCGACGCCGCGATCCGCGGCACCACGGCGCCGTCGACGTTCCGCTCGCCGTGGTGGCGTGCCGCCGTCGGCACGTCGCCCGTCGCGCTTGCGGCGTGGGCGTTCTGCGACGCCGCGGGCGTCGCGGCGACGCTGATCGGTGTCGCACTCGCGCTCGGCTTCGTGCTCGGCGATCTGCTCCCGGCGTTCGCCGCGATCCCCGCGATCGTGCTCGTCCCGGCCGCGTTGCGGTTGGTCGTGCTCGCTGTCGACACCGTCTTTCCGGCCGCGGCCGACCGCTTCGGCCCGGGTGTGAGTGCCCGCGTCGCGGTCGTGGGCGGAATCACGGCGGGGACCTTCGCGCTTGCGCTCGTCGCCGGCGCGCGCGGCGGGCCGTTGGCGAGCATCGCGGTAACGACGGCCGTGCTGCTCGCCGTCGTCGTCGTTGCCGCGTACTGCAGCTCCGTGCGGCTTCCCGCCGCGATCGGCTGACTGCTAGATCAGCGCGTACCGCAGCAGCGGCTCGGACGTGCCGTAGCCGAGCTCCGCGCGAATCACGGCGGTGTCCGCGTCGTCGCCGAGCTTGGAAAGATCGGGGTTGAGCAGCGCGGCTTCACGCGGCGTCGGGTCGCGCGCGATGGATTCAGCGCGCACGCAACCTTCCGATTCGAGCGCCAGCAGATACGCGAGAACTTGTCGTGCCGCCGCCGGCCACAGGCGCTTGTCGACGGTGGCGTAGACGCGTTCGACGAGCGCCGGGATCGTATCGGCGCCCGCCGCGACGGCGTCCACGATCTGCCGTTCGCGCACCTCGCGGTGCGTGATGTATTCGTCGAGCTTCGCGCGGACGCCGCGCACCTCGGGGCCGTGGCCGCCGTAGATCGCATTCGCGTCGCCGTACTCGTCGCGCAAGCGGTGCAG
>JALZBE010000656.1 GCA_030947665.1 Vulcanimicrobiota bacterium
GCCAAGGCGCGTCGCGCCGCACGGCGGCGCCGCCGCGCTACAAGCGCTCGCAGCAGCAGATCGACTACGAGAAGCTCGAGAACCGCAACTTCGGCGCGGCGCTGCCGCAGAAGCCGCCGCAGGTCGAGGACGGCGAAGCCGACCCGATCGACCACCACGACCAGATCGATCCGCTGGACGCGCAAGCAATGGGCATGCACGACGAGGCGGCCGAACTGGGCCACGAAGAGATCCGGCTGAACCTCGGCGACGACGAACCGCGCGCGGACGGTGAGATCAAACTCGACCTCGACAAACCGGTCGCGCCCGAACACAAGACGATCCCGTAAGAGCGATGGCGCGGGAGAAGAAGCTTCCGCCGCCGACCCCGTCGGAGTCCGCATTCGAGCGGCTCCTGGCGGACTTTCCTACGGGCCCTTCGCGGCACCCTGAGCCTGTCGAAGGGCGCGCCTTTCCGATCGCTTCGGACGCGCCCCCCGTCGCTTGCGATGCGCGCGTGTTTCTCGACGAGCTCTACGCGCATGCGCGTGAATTTCTCGAGCGCGATCCTTATGCGACGATCGGCGAGGCGACGGGCTTCAACACCAAAGTCGTCGGCGTCAGCTTCGAGGGGCGTCAGGATGTCGTCGCGGGGCTGGAACCCGGCGCGACGCTCGAGCTGCGCCGCCAGGCGGACAACCCGCACGATCCCAACGCGATCGGCGTCTGGCATGGCGCGCTGCAGCTCGGATTTCTGAAACGCCCGATCGCCGCGCGCGTCGCGCCCAACGTCGACGCGGGCGAGCACTACTCCGCGCGCGTCACCGCCGTCACCGGCGGGGGCGCGCGCAGCACCGGGATCAACATCTACGTCACGCGCGAGCGCGAGGCCGCGTCGCGCGCGCGCCCGTCGCGCAGCGACGTCACGCGCGAGGACGTGCTGCACGCGCTGATCGGCGAGCAGCCGCTGCGCGGCGCGCAGCGCGACGTGCTCGAACGCGTCGACGCCGGCCGCAACACGCTCGCCGTGCTGGGCACGGGACGCGGCAAGTCGCTGTGCTTCCAATACCCGGCCGCGGTGCGCGCGCTGGAGCGCGGCGAGAAGACGGTCGTGCTGTACCCGCTGCGCGCGCTGGCCAACGACCAGTACGAAGCGCTGGTGCGGCGCCTCGTGCCGCTGGGGATCCGCGTCCACCGCGCCAACGGCGCGATCGACGCCGGCGAGCGCGCCGCGATCTGCGCGACGCCGGAGTTCGTGCAGTTCCACCTCGACCGCTTTCGCTCTGTCGTGTCGCACCCGTCGCTGATCGTCGTCGACGAAGCGCACCATCTCTCGGAGTCCACCCACCGGCCGGCGTACCAGCGCATCGGCGACGCGATCGCGGCGCTCGGTGGCCCGCAAGTGCTCGCGCTGACGGCGACGGCCGGTGACGAGGCGTTCGCGAAGATTCGCGCCGCGCTGCGCATCGACGCGTGGGTGATCGATCCCACGGTGCGCGACAACCTGCACGTGGTCGACGCGCGCGGCACGACCAACAAGCTCGCGTACATCGAGCGCTTCGTGCGCGACGGCGAGAAGGCGATCGTGTACTGCAACTCGCGCGCCGAGTCGACGCGCGTGGCGGAGAAGCTGCGCGCGCGGGTGGGCGAGGGGATCGCGTTCTACCACGCGGGCGTCGGCGGCGCGGAGCGCGCGCAGGTCGAGCAGTATTTCCGGGAAGGCGCGATCCGCGTGGTCGTCGCGACGTCCGCGTTCGGTGAAGGGATCGACCTGCCCGACCTGCGCCACATCTTCCTGTACCATCTGAACTTCGACTTCACCGAGTTCAACCAGCAGGCCGGGCGCGCGGGCCGCGACGGCGCGGACGCGTCGATCCACCTGCTGTTCGGCGACCTCGACCGGCGCATCAACGACTTCATCATCGAACGCGCCGCGCCCACGCTCGAGACGCTGCGCCGGCTCTACGCCGCCACGAAGCGCATGGCGTCCGACGGCAAGCTGCACGTGACCTACGCCGACATCGCGTCGGCGCTCGACTTCGACCGCGTCGACGGCACGACCGTCGCGGCCGCGATGCGCATCTTCGCGGATGCGGGGCTCGTGGAATTCGGCGAGGACGACGACGGCCGGTACGTGCGCTTCCTGCCCGCGAACGCAAAGGTCGATCT
>JALZBE010000657.1 GCA_030947665.1 Vulcanimicrobiota bacterium
GCCGTGCTCCTGGGGATCGTCGCGCTTGCGACCGGGGTCGCGCTGACGCTCCAGCGCCGATGGACGTAATCGCGCGCGCGTTGATCGCGCGGCGAGCTCGGTTCACCCTGAACGTCGCGGAGTTCGACGCCGGCGCGGCCGGCACGGCGGTGCTCGGCCCGAACGGCGCGGGGAAGACGACATTGCTGCTCGCACTGCAAGGCCTGATCCTTGCCGAGGGTTCGATCGAACGCCCCGGCCATTGCGCTGCGGTATTTGCTCGGCCCGCGATCCTGCGCGGCACCACGCTCTGGAACGTAGCGATCGGTATCGCGCGGGAGCTGGGCGCGAGCACGGGCGAGCGTGAGCGGCGCGCGCGGGTCGCTCTCGGGAATGTCGGGTTGGCCGATGCGGCGCACGCGGATGCGCGCACATTGTCCACCGGACAGCGGCAGCGCCTTGCCCTCGCGCGTGCTCTCGCGCTCGAGCCGAAGGGGCTGTTCTTGGACGAACCGTTTGCGAACGTCGATGCGGATGCGCGCCCGATGCTTCGGGCGCTCGTTGCGTCCTATGCGCAGCGCTCGGCCTGCGCGGTCGTCTTGGCTACGTCGTCCTTCGCGGATGCGGCGGCGCTTTGCAGCAAAGCGCTTGTGCTCCACGCCGGCGCGGTCACCCAAGCGGGGACGCTGGACGAGCTGCGACACCGCGGAAATGCCTACGTCGCCGCCCTCGTAGCCGACGCGACCCTCGTCTCGTAGTCCTCGGCAGGAACCGAAACTTATTCAAGAAATCTCTTGAATATGGCTTCGAGACAGTCCGAAAGCCGCAAACGTGGCTTCAAGGACGCCGTGTACGGCTCGGTGGCTCGCATACCCGGCGCGTTGGCAAACCGGCACCGGCTCGAGTTGTTGGACCTGCTCTCGCAACGCGAGCGGACCGTGCAAGACGTCGCGGTCGAGTCGGGTCTCACGATCGCAAACGCCTCGCAGCACCTGCGTGTGCTCGCTACCGCCGGCCTCGTCGATGTGCGGCGGCGCGGAACGTTCGCCTATTACCGCGCCGCCAACCCGGCCGTTTACCGCCTCTTGGTCGAGCTTCGCGCGGTCGCTGAAGCCGCTCACGCGGAGATCGCCGATGCGGAGCGCGCATACTTCGGCATACGTGAGCCCGGGATCGCGACGCTGGACGCGGCACGTGCGATTCTCGCGGATCCTCGCACGACGGTGCTCGACGCGCGCCCGGTCGAAGAATTCGAGGCTGCGCATTTGCCCGGCGCGATCAGCGCCCCACTCGAAGCGCTGCGCAGCGGCAAAGTCGCGTTGCCGCGCTCGAAGCGGTATGTCATTTACTGTCGCGGACCGTATTGCGTGTTTGCGGACGAAGCTGTCGCGTTGCTGCGCGAACGAGGGTTGCAGGCAACTCGCCTCGCGCTCGGGCCGGCGGAGTGGGTCGCGGCCGGCGGCAATGTGCGCGCGGGTTGAGCCTGTGAGTCAGCCTCGTCTCGGTCTTGGCGCCAACGCCTCGCAGTTCTGGCTGCTCGTCGCGGTCAACGCGTTCGTCGGCTCGATGGTCGGGGTCGAGCGCGACGTGCTGCCGCTGGTCGGTCAGCGTGTGTTCGGGCTCGCGTCGGAAACCGCCGTCCTCTCGTTCATCGTCACGTTCGGCTTTACCAAAGCGCTTGCGAACTTGTATGCGGGCCGAACTGCGGATCGTGTCGGTCGCAAACCGCTGCTCGTCGCCGGGTGGTTGTTCGCGATACCGATCCCGTTCTTGCTCATGTACGCTCCGGCGTGGGGCTGGATCGTGTTCGCGAACGTCCTGCTCGGCATCAACCAAGGTCTGTGCTGGTCGATGACCGTGGTGATGAAGATCGATCTCGTCGGTCCGAAACAGCGCGGGTTGGCGATGGGGCTGAACGAGTTCGCCGGCTATCTCGCGGTCGGCGTCGCCGCCTATGCCTCCGGCGTGATCGCATCGTCGTACGGCCTGCGGCCGTGGCCGTTCGCGATCGGCATCGTGTCGGTCGTCGTCGCGCTCGTTCTCTCGACGATCTTCGTGCGCGAGACGCACGGGCACGCCCGGTTCGAGGCGAGCGCGGGCGGCACGGACGCGGCCGTTCCGGCACCGACGTTCGGCGCGCTCTTCGCGCACGTTTCGTGGAAAGAC
>JALZBE010000201.1 GCA_030947665.1 Vulcanimicrobiota bacterium
CCTGCAGATCGCGCGCGAGCTCGTCGGCCTGCACGCGCAGCAGCGCGAGGATGCGCGCTTCGTCGCGCTCGTCGTACTCGAACGTCTCTTCGGTCGAGATCGACTTGCGCTCGCGCGACGGATCGACTTCGCGGTCGTCGAGGCCGCGCGCGAGATCGCGATAGAACGCGCCGCCGCGCCCGAACAGATCGTACAGCCGGCGCTCGTCGAGCGCGGCGACGTCGCCGATCGTGCGGATGCCCGCCGTCTCCAGCCGCGGCTGGGTCTTCGGGCCGATGCCCCACAGGCGCCCGACCGGCATCGGCGCGAGAAACGCCGCTTCGGTCCCCGGCGCCACGACCGTCAAGCCGTCCGGCTTGTTGACGTCGCTCGCGATCTTCGCGACCATCTTGCCCGTCGCGACGCCGGCGCTCGCGGTCAAGCCGACTTCGTCGCGAACGCGCGCGCGCACGTGCTGCGCGAACGCGACCGCCGCGTCGAGATCGGCATCCGGCAGCGCAACGAACGCCTCATCGAGCGACAGCCCTTCGACCGCGTGCGCGCCGTCCTCGAAGATCGCGAACACGCGATCCGAGCTCTCGCGGTACGCGGCGAAGTTCGGCGGCGCCACGACCAGCTGCGGGCACATCTCCAGCGCGCGGTACAGCGGCATCGCGGAGCGCACGCCGAACGGGCGCGCTTCGTAGGACGCGGTCAGCACCACCGCACGGCGCGACGATCCGGAGATGGCCAGCGGCATGCCGCGCAACGCCGGGTCGTCGCGCTGCGCAACCGACGCATAGAATGCGTCCAGATCGAAATGCACGATCATCGCAACGTTTGCGCGATCACGCCTGCGGCGGGGAGTCCTCCGAGTCGACGATCGCGTCGATCTCCGCGCCGTCGCTCTCGGCGATCGACACGGCGACGCGGCCGTCGGGCGTCGAGCGCACCACCTCGGCCATGATCTCGCGCTCGCGGCCGTCGAGGCCCGTGACGGCGACGCGCAGCCGCGTGCCCTCGGGCGCCGCTTCCTGCGCGACGAGCAGCATGCCGCGGCGCGACACGTTCTCGGTGGTGCCGTGCTTGGGCGCACCGTCGGGGCCGCGGTACACGACGGGCAGCCGGATCGCGATGCGCTTGGCGCTGCGGCGCTCGGAGGGCGTGTCGCCCCGCTCGGAGGACGTTTCGTCCCGCTCGGAGGACGTTTCGTCCCGCTCGGGCGTTTCGCTCATGGTCTCCCCTCCGTCATGCGGCGACACCCTGCAGCACGGTTTGCATGGTGCGGAAATTGCGAAGGTCGTCTTCCTCTTCACCCGGCGTCTCGAGGATCGCGACTTTTCCCTGGACTCCGGGATGCGCGACGATGGCGCGGAACCCTTCGATCCCAATCCGCCCTTCACCGATGTGCCAGTGGCGGTCGCGGTGCCCGCCCAGCTCGATCTCCGTGTCGTTGAAGTGGAACATCACGACTCGGTCGAGCCCGAGCGCGCGGTCAACGAGCTCGAAGAAGCGGCCGACGGCATCCTTCGTATCGATCGCGTAGCCGGCCGCCCACGTGTGCGCCGTGTCGAGGCAGAAACGCAAGTTGGGATGCCCGATCGCGCGCACGATCGCGCCGAGTTCTTCCATCGTTCCGCCGCAGAGCTGTCCAGCTCCGGCGCTGTTCTCGATCACAAGGGACACGTCGGGATCGATGCCCGCGAGCGCGGCCTCGAGCGCCGCGACCACCGACGCGAACCCGTCCTTGCGGTCACGCTTGCCGTACGAGCCGAGGTGCGTGTTCACGTACGCGATGTCGCCCACCGCGGCGATCTTCAAGTCGTTCTTGAGCAGCTTGAGCGAACTCGCGACGGTCTTGCCGTCCTCGCTCGCGAGGTTGATGAGGTACGACGTGTGGATCACCGCCGGCGAGATCCCGGCGGCGGCGCGCGTCTTCGCGAACCGCTGCAGCGCGGGCATGTCGATCCCGCCGACGCGATATGTCTTCGGGTTACCGGCGAAGAACTGCAGCGCGCCGCAGCCGAGCTTTTGCGCGTACTCCACCGCCGCGTCGTATCCCGCGCCGACGCGGACGTGCGTACCCAGCCGCATCCGGCGTCAGCGGCGGCCGTAGTTGAACTGGCGCGCGCGCATGCCGCGCGGCATGAACGATTTCGCCTTCGGCGACGCCATCGCGCGCGACGGGTTTTTCTCGAACGTCGTGCCCGTGAGCAGCACCGCGTCGGAAGGCCGCTCCCGGCGACCGACCCGGCCGATGAGCTGCTCGACCTCCGACTCGCCGAACGCGTCGGAGTCCGTGATCACGATGAGGTCGGCCGCGGGGATGTCGATGCCGCTCCCGATGAGGTTGGTGGCCGCGAGCACCGCGGGCGCTTTGCCGCGGAAGCTGTTCATCATCTCGATGCGCGTGCCGACTTCGTTGACGCGCACGCCTTTGCGGCGATGACGGCGGCCTTGCTCTTCGGTGTCCGCCATGTCGCCGCGCAGCTGCTCGACGTCGATGTCGTACGTGTTCTCTAAACGCTCCGCGAGGCGCGGAACGTCGCCGCGCGTGCGGCCGATGACGAAGATGCGCGAGCCGCGCGCCAGATGATCTTTGATCAGCTCGTCGGCGCGCGACAGCTGCTCGGCCGGCGGCTCACCCCACACGCCTTCGACCTTGTGGATCTTGGTCGGCAGCACGTCGAACGGCATGCCCTTCATCGCGACGACGTTGTCCATCGCGCCGATGCGCTCGAGGAAGCGCCGCAATTCGTCGGGCGTCGCCGTCGCGAAGAGCATCGGGCAGTCGAGGTCTTGCAGCAGCCGCAGGTGCTCGCGCTCGTCGAACGCGTTGACGTCGTCGACGATCAGCAGGTCGCTCTTGTCGAGGATCTCCCAGTGGCGGTCGATGGTGAGCATCATCGCGGAACCGACGACCACGTGGATCGCGCCGCTCTCGATGCCCGCTTCGACATTACGGCGTTCGCCGGGTGACGCGCCGCCGTGGATCTGTCCGACGCCGATACCCGTGCCTTCGAGCCGTTCGCTAAAGTACGTGACGTGCTGGCGAATCAAATCGCGCGTCGGCGCGAGAATCGAGATGTAGCCGCCGGTCGCGAGGATCGTGTCGACGGCGACGCGCAGCATGACCTCGGTCTTGCCGGAGCCGGTCGGCGCTTTGAGCAAGAACTCGAACTTGCCGTCGTCGAGGCCGGCCGTGAGCTTGTCGATCGCTTCTTGCTGGCCGTCGGTGAGGGCGAATTGCTCACCCGGTTGGATGAGTTCGTGCATCAGCGCGACGCGCTGGCAGTTTTTGTCGATCTGCGCCCAGACGTCGTCGGGCGTGATCTCGGATGGTGGGCTCGCCGGTGGCGAGCCCGCTAGACGGGTGATGGTTGTGGCTCCGTTTCTTATGCGACGGTCGTCTCGACCGGCGTCTCTTTGCCGTTCAGTGCTTCGGCTTCGTCCCGTAGGACCGCGCCATCGTCGTCGGGGGTTGCCTCGACCGCCGTTTCGCCCTCGTGGGGCGCCAGGATCGTCTGGATCGGCAAGGCGAGCGCCAGCTCGACGGGGCTCGTGCCGTCGACGTCGACCGGCGGCAGCTCCTCGAGCGAGCGCAAGCCGAACGCCTCGAGAAAGTCCGGGGTGGTCTTGTACAGGATGGGGCGCCCGGGCACGTCCTTGCGCCCCGACTCGACCAGGAAGCGCCGGTCGACCAGCGTCGCGATCACCGAGTCCGCGGACACGCCGCGGATGCCTTCGATGTCGCCCTTGGTCGTGGGCTGCGTGTACGCGACGATGGCCAAGGTTTCGAGCGCCGCGGGCGACAGGTTCGTCTTGGGCGGCATCAAGTACGCCTCGACCGCCTCGCGGGCGCTCGGCGAGCTGGCGAAGCGGTACCCGCCGGCGATCTCGCGCAGGACGATGCCGCGGAGAGCGAACTCCTCGTCGATCCGCTGGAGCGCGACGGTGACCTCGGGCTCGTCGGCCCCCGTCAGCTTCGCGAGCTGCTTGATCGAGAGGGCTTCTGAGGCGACGAACAGCAGCGCCTCGAGCTCGCGCTGGACCTTGCCGGTATCGACGAGTTCAGGCTGCACGGTCTTCTTGCGGGACGAGGAGGAGCTCGATGTCCCCGAACGCGGCGTCTTGCGCGACGCGGATGCGCTCGCGGCGGACGAGCTCGAGGACGGCGAGGAAGGTTACGATGATCGCGATGCGGTCGAGCCCGGCGCACAGTCCGAAGAACGAGGCGCGCCCGGCCCGGCGGACCGCCCGGGTGACGACGTCCATCTGCTCGTTGAGCGACACGCGCTCGCGCACGATGGTCCGCTTCTCGGGCTTCGCGGCGCGCAGCGCGGCCGCCAGCGCGCCGGCGAGCTTGGCCGCGTCGATCCGGTAGCGCTGCACGAAGTCCGCCGTGGCATCGCCCCCGTCGGGGCGCAGGAAGTACGCGGCGGCCTCCGCGGCGCGGCCTTTGAGCTCCTGGCCCGCGTCGCGGTACTTCGAGTACGCGATCAGCCGGTCGCGCAGGCGCGCCTCGATCGCCTCGGCGGACTCCTCGGGGTCGCCGGCCAGCTCGATGGGGATCGGGGGCAGCAGCGCCTTCGACTTCAGGAACACCAGCGTCGCGGCGACGACCAGGTAGTCGGCCGCGAGCTCGACGTCGAGCGACTCCATCGCCTGGATGTAGGCGAGGTACTGATCGGCCACCAGCGCGAGCGGGACCGTCGCGATGTCGAGCTGGTGCTCCTTGACCAGGTTCAGCAGCAGGTCAAGCGGGCCGTCGAACACGTCGAGCGAGACGCGCAGCCCGTTGGTCGAATCAGCAATCATGTCGGTAGTCATCGAGGGCGGACCGGAGCGAAGTGAGTTCCGCGAGCGTCGCGGGGACCGCGAGTGTTCCCGGAACGCGAACACACCTCAGGCGCTGGAATCCCCGACCGACTGCGCCGCGGTGACGGTCTCGGGTTCGAAGATGCCGCTGCCGTCCTGCTCGAGCCATTCCAGCCCGAGGTCGACCAGGCGCTTCTCGTTGACGTACTTGAGCGCTTTCTTGGCGGCCTTGATCTCGAACCAGCGCGCCTCGTCCACCTCGTGGTCGTGGTTGGCCGTGTCGCCCGAGAGATAGCGCATCAGGTAGAAATGGACGGACTTCCGGTGCTTGGTGCGGTTCAGGTAGAACCAGTACGAGATGTCGGATAGCTTCGAGAGGATCTCGGCCCAGCAGCCGGTCTCCTCGCGCACTTCGCGCAAGGCGGCCTGTTCGTGCGTCTCCTTGGCCTCGACGTGCCCCTTGGGCAGGGACCAAACGCGCGGCTCGCCCCGCCCGATGAGCAGCGCTTCCAACGAATTTCCGTTCCGCCGCAGGGTGAGTCCGCCGGCGGAGACTTCGTACTTGATCCGCATGGTTGTCCCCGGAGACAGTGACAGCCCGACGTCGGGCTGGTTTTCTCTAGTATAGCGCGAGGTCCCAAGAGGACGAACCGCCGGACGGACCGTTTATGGGCCTTGGACCCGGGCCGGGAGGCGGTACCAAATTAGGCCCGAGCCTAGGTCGACGGGGCCCGAGGTGGGGTCGTCGGAGGCGACCGCCGCGGCGCCCGAGCCCGTGCTCGCGACCGTTTTACCCGCCGGGAGCGTCTGCTCTGGCACGTCGTCCGGGGAGCGAAGCGGTCCGAAGCACGTGCGGCACTTGCGGTGCGGGGCGACGAACGCCAGCGTCTCGGTGGGGCCGAACTCCGGCCGGATCGAGGGCGTCCGGCGGCTGGGTTCGGCCCGCGACGGCAGGTCCGCAAGCGCGCGCGAGACGGTGCGCCGCGCCACGGTAGCGATGATGCGCTGAACCGGACGCTCGTGTGCGACCGCCGCGGTCGCCGCATATGCGAGCGTGTGGGCATGCGGCGCGCGCTTCGAGCGGCGGCCCTGTTCGGCGACGCGTGGCAC
>JALZBE010000658.1 GCA_030947665.1 Vulcanimicrobiota bacterium
CTTCGCTCAAGTCTTTCCGGCCGACAAGTACCACATCATCGACGTTCTGCAAAAGCACGATCACATCGTCGGCATGACCGGCGACGGCGTGAACGACGCGCCGGCGCTGAAAAAGGCCGATTGCGGCATCGCCGTTTCCGGGGCCACGGACGCCGCACGCGCGGCAGCCTCGATCGTGCTGCTCTCGTCCGGGCTCTCGGTCATCATCGAAGCGATCAAGGAGAGTCGCCGCATCTTTCAACGGATGAACAGCTACGCCATTTATCGCATCGCCGAAACGCTGCGCGTGCTCCTCTTCATGGTCCTGTCGATCATCGTTTTCAATTTCTATCCGGTGACGGCCGTGATGATCGTCATGCTCGCGTTGCTCAACGACGGCGCGATCTTGTCGATCGCATACGACAACGTTCGCTATCACAATCAGCCGGAGGCGTGGAACATGCGCCTCGTGCTCGGCGTCTCCACCGTGCTCGGCGTGGTCGGTGTCACGACGGCGTTCGGGCTCTTCTATCTCGGCGACCGGGTCTTTCACCTTGGTCATCCACAACTGCAGACCCTGATGTACCTCAAGCTGTCCGTGGCCGGCCATCTGACGATCTTCCTGACGCGCACGCGCGGTCCGTGGTGGTCCATACGCCCGGCGAACATTCTCTTGTTCGCCGTGCTGGGAACGCAAGCGTTTGCGACGCTCATGGCTGTCTATGGACTGCACATCATCACGCCCATCGGCTGGGGCTGGGCGGGCTTCGTCTGGGGATACGCGCTCGTTTGCGCTCTCTTGACCGATCCCGTGAAACTGCTCGCCTACCGCATTCTCGACCCGAGGCCCGCCAATGATTCGTCATCGGCTTCGAAGCCGCTGGATCATAGGCCGAAGGTTGCGGCAGCGGTCTAGCACCGAGCGGCGGCGGCCGTTCCGGTAATCGTGAAGCCGCGCCACCTAACTCCTGCGCGGCAACCAATTCAGAAAGATCTCCACTATGCGCACGACCGAGCCAATCGCCACGCTGAAACATGACAGCGGCCCACGAGACCAGAGCGTGGATCAGGCCGTCAAGGCGCCGGAAGAATTCATCTTCGACCCATGCTTGTCAACGGCAATCGCGGCGGACGGCAAACGTGAAGCGATCGTGCCGGTCCCCACCGGTCCGCTGGCGCCCGACCTGCTCGACAAGATGAACCGCTACTGGCGGGCCGCCAATTATCTGTGCATCGGCCAGATCTACCTCTTCGAAAACCCCCTCTTACGCGAGCCGCTCAAAGCAGAACAGATCAAACCAAGGCTTCTCGGACATTGGGGCACGTCGCCCGGCCAGAATCTGATCTACGTCCACCTCAACCGGCTCATCAAAGAGCATGGTGCCAATATCATCTACATCTCGGGCCCCGGCCACGGCGGGCCCTCGCTCAATGCAAGCTCGTACCTGGAAGGAAGTTACACCGAAGTCCACCCTGAGATCACGCACGACGAGAACGGATTGCGGCTGCTGTTCAGAAAATTCTCGACGCCCGGCGGTGTGCCCAGCCACTGCGGACCGCACGTTCCGAACTCGATGCATGAGGGCGGCGAGCTCGGGTACTCGATGGTACACGCCTTTGGGGCCGCGTTCGACAATCCCGATTTGATCGTCGCCTGCGTGATCGGTGACGGCGAATCGGAAACGTGTCCGCTCGAAGGAAGTTGGAAGTCCAACAGCTTTCTCAATCCCGTCGGCGACGGTGCCGTCCTTCCGATCTTACACCTCAACGGCTACAAGATATCCGGACCGACCGTCCAAGGACGAACGAGCGATGAAGACTTGAAGGCGCTCTATGTCGGCCGCGGCTACAAGCCGTACTTCGTCGAGGGTGACGATCCGCTTGTCGTACATCAGCTGCTCGCCGCGACGCTCAACGACTGTTATGCGGAGATCCGCGCGATTCAGCACGACGCGCGGACGAGTGGATTCAAGAAGCAGCCGATATGGCCGATGATCGTTCTGCGTACGCCGAAGGGCTGGACCTGCCCCAAAGAAGTCGACGGCATACCGATCGAAGGCACCTTCCGCGCGCACCAGGTCCCGCTCGCAACGGTCCGTGAGAATCCCGAACACCTGAAGATCCTCGAAGCTTGGATGCGCAGCTACGAGCCGCACAAACTCT
>JALZBE010000659.1 GCA_030947665.1 Vulcanimicrobiota bacterium
GCTGACGCTCTTCACGGCGCAGAACAACACGACGGGCGAAACGGTCCGCGTGTTCCCGACCAAGGAAGCGACGGACGCGTTCCGCCTCGCGCAAGCCGGCCAGCGCATGACGCAGGGCACCGGCCCCCTGCTCTACAACGGCGGACCGATTCAAACCAACCCGAAGATGTATATCGTGTTCTGGGGCTCGTCCTGGAACGGCAGCACCGGTGATCCCCAAGGTGTGAAGTCGCGCATGCTGGCGTTCCTCGGAATCGTCGGCGGCAGCGGCTGGAACAACAGCACGACGCAGTACACGCAGACCGGCGGCGCACACGTCGGCAATCAGCCCGGCAGCCTCGCCGCCTCGTACGTCGACACCACGAGCTCGCCGCCCAGCCGTCCGTCGCAGTCGCAGATGGCCGCCGAAGCGGCGAAGGCCGCGGCGAAGTACGGCGACTACAGCGCGAACGCGGCGTACATCGTCGCCCTGCCACACGGCATCAAGCCGTCGGGCTTCGGCACGCAGTACTGCGCGTATCACAGCACAACGACGGCCGGCGGCCAAACGATCGCGTGGACGAACGACCCGTACCTCCCCGACGTCGGCTCGTCGTGCGGCGCGGGCTCGGTGAACAGCCCGGGCACCCTCGACGGCGTCTCGATCGTGTTCGGTCACGAGCAGGGTGAGACCGAGACCGACCCGCAGCCGAACACCGGCTGGCTCGACAGCAGCGGGTCGGAGAACGGCGACAAGTGCGCGTGGACCAACCTGATCAACAACCCGAACGCGGGCGGCTACCCGACCCAGCCGCTCTGGAGCAACTCCAACAACGGCTGCGTCCAGACGTACTGAACACCGCCTCGCGCCACGGCGCGCAGCGAACGAAGCGAGCCCGCCGGTTTTCCGGCGGGCTCTTTTTCTCGTGAGGGAACTTCGCGCACGCTCGCGCGCGTCGAACACACATGGACGATCTCGTACTCTGCCCCTGCGGTCACGCGATGACCGCCCATGACGGCGGCGGCTGCCGCGGCGACCGCATGCGCGCGTGCCCGTGCGAACGGGACCGCTACGGCGCGCTCGAAGCCGCGGTCGACGAGGCGCGCTCGCGCCCGTGGGTCAGCCCGGGGGAAGCGGCCGCATCGTAGCGGTCATTTCGACGCGAGCGATTTCGGCCGCTGGATGATGGCCGCGACGCGCGCGACCAGACGGCGCGGCGCCAAGCGAACCGAATTCGCGAGCGCGTAGTTCCCGAAGCCGTCGACCGCGACGACGCGACCGCGCTTCAACGCGCGCAGCGCGGTGTCGACGACTTGCTTCGTGGTGCGCTCGCGACCGACACGCGCGTCGTCGATCCCGTCGAAGAACGCGGTATCCGTCTGGCCAGGGCAGAGCGCGACGACGCGCACGCCGTGCGCGCGCACTTCTTCCGCGAGCGCCTCGCTGAACGACAGCACAAATGCTTTCGTGGCTCCGTACACCGCCATGTACGGGACGGGCTGAAACGATGCCGTCGACCGACGTTGACGATCGCGCCGCATCTACGCGCGATCATCGCCGGCAACAGCGCATGCGTCAGCATCACCGGCGCGAGCACGTTCACCAGCACCTCGTCGCGCTCGCGCGCGCCGTCGAGCGCCGCGAACTCGCCATGCGTGCCGAAACCCGCGTTGTTGATCAGCGTCTCGACCGCGAGCCCGCGCGCGTTCAGCTCGGCGATGAGCGCGGCGACGGCACCCGGATCGGCGAGGTCAGCGGGGAGCACGTGAGCTCGAACGCCGTGCTTTGCCGAAAGGTCGGCGGCAAGCGCCTCGAGCCGCCCGGCGGAGCGAGCGACGAGCACGACGTCGTCGCCGCGTGCGGCGAGGGCCCGAGCGAACGCCTCGCCGATCCCCGACGAAGCCCCCGTGATCAGTGCGGTCGGCATTGCCCCGGAGTTTGCCCGCCCGGCGCCCGCGGCCTATGAAACCGCCCGGCGCTTGCAGTACAATACGAAGGCGATGAGTGCTCGAGCGTGACGGAAGAGACGCTGTTCTACCGCCGTTTCGTCGACGACGTGCGGCGCTGCGCCGCGGGGCGCTCGCCCGCGTCCGTCGCCGAGATCGAGTCGCGCGTGCGCGTCGCGCTGGTCGCACCGCCCGCCGCCCGCGAGCGCCG
>JALZBE010000202.1 GCA_030947665.1 Vulcanimicrobiota bacterium
CGATGAAGCCGCGTAAGTTGCCTTACACGGCCCCGATCAGCGTGAGGATCGATCTGCGCTTGCCTTCGCCAACTTTCATCGGCCAAGGCGGCGTCGAACTTCGAGTCGGCGCTTCTTTTAAAATTCCGCTCGGCTTTCGCTCTGCGTCATCTCACTTTTCACGCCGGCGAGCTTCTCACTGCTCGCCCGCCTTCGTTGCCTCCGGCGTGAATGCATCATACCGGGACGCCGCGACGGCTTGCAAGAGGCCGGGCGTACGAAACCGGGGTTGTCCACAAGAACTTTTAGTTCTGCACGTCGACTCACATCAATCCCCGTAATCCACAGCGCGACAAAGCCGTTCGGTTTCCCGGACGGCTTTGTATGCGCGAGAATCGATATGCGCGTGTCTGGCCGAGTCATCGTCGGCCACGATGGCGTCGAACTTCGCAGGCATTGCTGCCGCGAGCCTCTCGCCGCTCGCCCGTCTTCGTCTCCTCCGACGTGCTCGCAGCATAGTGCTCCCTCGCTCGCAAAGCAAGAGGCGTTATCCACCGTTTCTGCGAGCTGTTCTCAGGCGCCCAGGTAGGCTGCGACGACATCGCGGTGGGTTGCGAGCTCGGCGCCTGTGCCGGTGAGGACGATGCGGCCGCGCTCCATCACGTAGGCGCGGTCGGCGAGGGCTAGGGCGCGGCGCGCGTTTTGCTCGACGAGCAGGATGGACGTGCCGCGCTCGCGCTCCGCGGCGACGATCGCGAAGATCTCGTCGACGAGTTTCGGGGCGAGGCCCATCGACGGTTCATCCAGCAGCAGGGCTTTCGGGCCGATCGCGAGTGCGCGCGCGATCGCGAGCATCTGCTGCTCGCCGCCCGAGAGGGAGCCGGCGGGGACGTTGCGGCGCGTGCGCAGGATCGGGAAGCGGTCGAAGAGGCCGTCGATGCGCGCGAAGCCTTCGGCGCCGCGCGCGCTTGCGGCGACTTGGAGATTTTCTTCCACGCTCATGCCGGGCAGCATGCGGCGGCCTTCCGGGACGAGCACGAGGCCGCGTTTCACGCGCGCGTGCGACGACGTGCGCGTGATGTCTTCGTTTGCGAAACGAATGTGGCCGCCGCGGGGCGGCATGATGCCGGCCAGCGTCATCAGGAGCGTTGTCTTGCCGGCGCCGTTTGCGCCCACGATTGCGCAGAGCGTGCCTTCTTCGAGTGCGATCGAGATCTCGTGCAGCACTTCGATGTTGCCGTAGCCGGCGCGTAGCGCGTCGACCGCGAGGAGGTCGGTCGTCATGCGAGTGCGCCCGCGCCGGTGCCGAGGTAGGCTTCGACGACGACCGGGTCGCGCGCGACTTCTGACGGCGTGCCGCGTGCGATGATCTCGCCGAAGTTCAGGACGACGACGGAGTCGCAAGCCGCGCGCACGAGCGTCATGTCGTGCTCGATGAGCAGGACGGCGATGCCGGCGGCGGCGATTGCGCGGATCGTCTCGACCAGGCGTGTCGTTTCTGATGGGTTCATGCCCGCGGCGGGTTCGTCGAGCATCACGACGCTCGGTGCTGCTGCGAGCGCGCGGCCGATCTCGAGCCGGCGCTGGTCGCCGTAGGGGAGGGAGCTTGCTTTCGCGGTGGGGTCGGCGTGTGGGATGCCGGCGCGTTCCAGCAGCGTGGTGAGTTCTTCGGGCGTCAGGCGGCCAGGGCGGGCGAATGCGCCGGCGGCGAGGTTTGCGCGGACGTCCAGTGCGCCGAACAGGCGGATGTTTTGGTACGTGCGTGCGATGCCGGCGCGTGCGATGCGGTGCGGCGGCTGGCCGTCGATGCGCTTGCCATCCAGTGTGATCGTTCCCGATGCGAGCGGGGCTAGGCCCGTCGTTGCATTGATCAGCGTCGTCTTGCCGGCGCCGTTCGGGCCGATCAGACCGAGCACGTGGCGCGGTTCGACGGCGATCGATACGTTTCGCAGCGCGTCGACGCCGCCGTAGCGGACGCCGACGTTGTCGAGGGCGAGCATCAGCTGCGCACGCGCACGACGCCGCGGCGCCAGAACGATGCGAGGCCACCTGGGGCGAACAGGATCACGGCGAGCAGGATGATGCCGTTGCTGATCTCGCGGTAGTCCGCCAGGAAGCGGATCGCTTCGGGCAAGATCGAGAGCAGCGCTGCGCCGAGCACGGCGCCCAGCGGGCTCGTCACGCCGCCGACGACGCACCAGACCAGGATCTGTTCCATGCGTGCGAAGCCGAAGTCGCTCGGGGTGATGAAGAACGATGCGTGCGCGTATAGAGCGCCCGCGAGTCCGGCGATCGCGCCGCCCAGCGCGAGCGAGAGCGTGCGGATCGCGCCGACGTCGATGCCGACGCCGCGCGCGGCGTACTCGTCTTCGCGGACCAGGGCGACGGCGAGCGCGAACTTCGTGCGCGACAAGAAGAAGAGCGCGATCGCGACGAGTGCCAGCGCGCCGTAGATCACCGGCGTCGTCGCGTCGTTGGGGATGCCGCTAAGGCCTTCGGCGCCGCCCGTGATCTTGAGGTTGTTCGCGAACACACGCACGATCTCGCCGAAGCCGATCGTTGCGATCGCGAGGAACACGCCGCGCAGGCGGCGGACCGGATAGGCCAGCACCGCGGCGACGACGGTCGACACCAGCGTTGCGGCGATGATGCTCGCGAGCAGCGGCCAGTGCGCGTTCATCGCGAGGATCGCCGAGATGTAGGCGGCGATGCCCGCGAACGCCGCTTGCGCGAGCGCGAGCTGGCCGGCTTGGAGCGAAACCGACAGGGAGAGCGCCAGGATCGCGTTGACGCCGATCTGATCGATCAGGCGCGAGTGCTTCGCGTAGAAGTCGGCCAGCATCGTCATCGCGTTGCGCCGGTTCTCAGGCTTGGCGCAGCGCGCGTTTGCCGAACAAGCCGGTCGGCCGTGCGACGAGCAGCACGAACATGAGGCCAAAGACGATCGCGTCGCGCCATGCCGACGCACCGTAGGCGATCGCGAGCGTTTCGGCCGCGCCCAAGATGAAGCCGCCGATGACGGCGCCCGTGACGCTGCCCATCCCGCCCAAGATGATCACCGCGAGGCCTTTGAGCTCGATCGGGCCGCCCATGTCGAGCGTCACGCTGTTGTATTCGAGTCCCGTGAGCACGCCCGCCGCACCGCCCAGTCCGGACGCGATGAAGAACGTCGCGGCGATCGTGCGTTCGAGATCGACGCCCAGCAGCGCCGCCGCGACGCGGTCTTCGGCGACGGCGCGGATGTGGCGGCCGAGCGTCGAGGCGCGCAGCACCCAGCTCAGGCCGAGCATCAGCGCGATCGCGGAGAAGAAAATCGCGAGCTCGACCGTCGTGAACGTCACGACGCCAAGGTGGATCGCCGGTGCGGTGTCGAGGCCGCCCGTCGTGAAGTGCTTCTCGTCGACGCCGTAGATGCCGCGCAGGATCGCGCCGATGATGATCGCGACGCCGATCGACGAGATGAGCGGGACGAGCGTGCCCGCGTTGCGCGCGCGCAGCGGCGCGAACGCGACGCGGTCGAGCACGATGCCGATGATGCCGGCGACGACGGCGGCGGCGAGAAAGGCAAGCGGCAGCGGCCAGCCCGCGACGGCTAGCGAGAACGCGGCGAACGCGGCGGCCGTGAAGATCGCCGCGTGCGCCAGATTGAGGATGTCGAGCACGCCGAACACGAGCGTGTACCCAACGGCAAAGAGCGCGTAGACGGCGCCAAGGAAAAGCCCGTTGAGGAGCTGCTGGGCGATCATTTGAAAGGCGCTCCGCCCCAGGCTGCGCGCCCCCCACGCTTCGCGCGGGGCCCCCAGGTCCGAGCTCGCAACGACAATCCGGGCAGGGCGCTATGCTGCTGCGCTCGCTCCATCACCGTTATCTCAGTGAAAGTACGTGAATCCGCCTTGGACGATCGACAAAATGACGGGCGATGATTTCACGTCGCGGTTTCCGTCGAAGCCGATCGGGCCGAGGACCGTTTGAATAATCTTGACGTTCTTGAGGCCGCTCGCCATCTCGTCTTTCGTCGTTGCGCCGTTTTTGACGAGGTATGCGACGATTTGTGCCGCGGCGTACGACTGGGCGGCGAACTGATCGGGGCCTTTGCCGTATTTCGCGGTGTAGTGTTTCACGAAGTCCACGTTGGACGAGTATTTCGCGCCCGAGTACCAGGCTGCGCCGACGACGGTGCCTTGCGCGGACGGGCCTGCGACGGTGTACATCTCCGGCGAGTTGAGGCCGTTGCCGCCGATCATGTGCGTTTTGATGCCGAGCTTGCCCGCCTGCTGGATGATCTTCGTCGCTTCGGGGAACAGCGCGCCGATCGCGATCACCTCGGGATGCTTCGACTCGATGCGCGTGAGCGCGGGCTGGAAGTCGGTGTCCTTGATGTGGAACGTCTCGGTGTCGACGACGTCGACGCCCGCGGCTTTGAGCTCGCGCGCGAACACGTCGCCGTCGGTCTTGGTGAACGCGTTGTCGTCGCCGTAGATGATCGCGGCCGTCTTGTAGTGCCACTTGTCGTGCGTGCGCTTCACGGTCGTCGGGATCACTTGCGACTCCGCGAGCGCGTCGCGGTACACCGTGCCGCCGATGCCCGTCACGCCTTCGGCGGTCGTCGAGGTGCCCATCACCGGGAAGCTCGCCTTCGCGGCGATCGGGAACGCTTTGAACGCTTCACCCGAGAGGGTTGGCCCGAGCACGATCGGCGTCTGCCCGTCGCTCATGAATTTCTGCATGAGATTGACGACCTGCGCGGGATCGGTCGCCGCATCTTGCACGTCGAATGTGAGGTTGGCGCCGCCCGCGTCGATCTTGCCCGATTTGACGTCTTCGTTGGCGAGCTCGTATGCGTTCTTCTGGGGCGTCCCGTAGACGCCGGCGGCGCCCGTGACGTCGGCGATCACGCCGACGTGAACGTTCTTGCCGGCCGCGGGGCCTTTCGATGCTGCGCCGGACGGTGCGACGAGCGCGGCGATGGCGACCAGCGCGAGCGCCGGCACGATTCGGTTCATCTAGTCACTCCTGCTCGGGTGGGGTTGAGGCGCGGTTCCCCGGCTCGCCAACCGCTCCTTCGGAGGCGAGCAAGTAGGGCCGCAGCGCGCGCATGAACGCGCCGAAGCGCGCGTCGTGCTCGTCGCTGCTCGGCAATTCGGTGTAGACGACGATCACCCAGCGCGCGCCGCCGGGAAGTGTCAGGATGCCGCCGTCGTGCGCGACCTCGTCGGTGTCGCCCGTCTTGTGCGCGAAGACGTCGCCCGGCTCGAGTCCGCGCGAGAGCTTGACGTCCCACCACGACGTCGCGAGGATCCCGCGCAAAGCGGCGGCTTCCGGGATGCGGTCGGCGGCGATCGCGGCGAACAGTTCCGCGGCTTCGGCGGCCGGGAACGTGTTGCGGCCCGTCGCCTCGGGGTCGTCGATCAGCGGCAGGCTGCCCGAGAGCTTGCGCCGGAACGCGGTGCCCGGGTATCCAAGCGCCGCGATGTCGGCGGTCGCGCGCTCGCGGCCGAGGACGTCGTAGAGCTGATTGGTCGCGACGTTGTCGGAGCGCTGGAGCATGAACGTGGCGAGCTCTTCGACCGTCGTCCGGTAGCCCGGGACCATCGGCGAGGGCGCGTCGTTGACCGTCGCATTGCGCGGGTCGACCGTGGCGGCGGTGTCCCAGCGCAGACGGCCGGCGCGGATGGCGGCGCCGATCGCCGCGGCAAGCGGCGCCTTGATCATCGACGCTGGGTAGACCGGTCGCCCGTCGTCCCGGCTCCAGCGCGGCCCGCCCGGCGCGAGCGACCTAAGCTGAATCTGCGCCGGGCCGAGGCCCGTTTTTTCGGCAAGGGCTGCTAAGTCGGGTGAGCGGCCGATCATTTTGCAAGCACGTACTTGCATGACTCCGGGAAATCC
>JALZBE010000660.1 GCA_030947665.1 Vulcanimicrobiota bacterium
GCGTACAAGCGGCGCTGGGATGCGTGGAATGCGACGCACAAAGGCGATGCGCCGGGACGCGACCTCACGCTGGAGACGATGGCAGGCGCGCTGCGCGGCGACATCTACGTGCACATGCACTGCTACCGCGCCGACGAGATGGCGCAGGTGATCGACATGTCGCATGAATTCGGCTACAAGGTGCGCGCGTTCCACCACGCGATCGAGGCGTACAAGATCGCCGACCTGCTCGCGAAGGAAGGCATCGCCGCGACGATGTGGGCGGACTGGGGCGGCTTCAAGATGGAAGCGCTCGACACGGTGCGCGCGAACATCGGTTTGGTCGACGCCGCCGGCGCGCGCGCGACGATCCACAGCGACGACCCGTCCGGCATCCAGCGCCTCAACCAGGAGACCGGCAAGGCGATGTACGCGGCGAAGCGCGCGGGCCTGCCGGTGAGCGAAGACGTCGCCATCAAGTGGATGACGATCAACCCGGCGTTCGCGCTTGGACTCGATGACCGGATCGGCTCGCTCGAAGCGGGCAAGAACGCCGACGTCGTGCTGTGGGACGGCGATCCGTTCAGCGTGTACACGCACGCGGAGAAAGTGTTCGTCGACGGCGCGCTGCTGTACGACCGCGACGACCCCAACGCCAATTGGCGAACCGACTTCGAGCTGGGCTACGTGCGATCGGCGGTGCGCAAGTGAACGCGCGGGCGGCGGTTCTGGCGGTGGCGGCGTTCGCGAGCACGACTGCGATTGCGAGCGCGGAGACGGTGGCGATCACCGGCGGCACCGTGTATCCGGTGAGCGGGCCGCGCATTTCCAACGGCACCGTCGTGATCCGCGACGGGCGCATCGCCGCGGTCGGCGCGAACGTCGCGATCCCGGCTAATGCGCGGCGCATCGACGCGCGCGGGAAGATCGTGACGCCCGGCTTGATCAACGCGCAGACGCAGCTCGGCCTCGTGGAAGTCGGCGGCGAGCGCGCGACGCGCAACATCAGCGCGCGCGGCATCATCAACGCGGACTTCCGGCCGTGGGAGGGCTTCTTCTCGCAATCCGCTTACATCGCGGCGACGCGCGAGGACGGCGTGACGACGGTCGGCATCATGCCGGCCGGCGCGTTCGTCGCGGGCCAGGCGGCGGCGATGGATCTTGCCGATGGCACGGCCGCCGACATGGTACGGCGCGCGCCGGTCGGCGTCGTCGCGACGATCGTCGTCGGACCGCGCTTCACCAACGACATCGACGAGCAGACCGCCGGCGACACCGCGGCCGGCGGCGAGACCACAACGCCGCCGCAGTCGCGCGCCGACGCGCTCGCCGCGCTGCGCGACCTGCTCGAGGACACGCGCTTCTACGCCGCGCACCGCAAAGGCTTCGACGCGGGCGCGCTGCGCGGGTTGACCGCGTCGCACCGCGCGCTCGAAGCGATGCTCGACGTGGTGAAAGGTCGTCAGCCGCTGATGGTGGGCGTGGACCGTCTCGACGACATCGACGCGATGGTGCGCTTCGCGCGCCGCGAGCACATCCGCTTGGTGATCCTCGGCGGTGCCGAAGCGTGGCAGATCGCGCCGCGGCTCGCGGCCGCCCGCGTGCCGGTGATCACCGGCGCGATGAACAATATCCCCAATTCGTTCGACACGCTGGGCCAGCGCCAGGAGAACGCCGCCGTGCTGCGCCGCGCGGGTGTCGAGGTGGCGCTCGTCGGCAACGCCGGCGGCGGCGACGAGGAATCGTTCAACGCGCGCAACGTGAAGTACGAAGCGGGCAACGCCGTGGCGTTCGGGATGTCGCACGACGACGCGCTGCGCGCGGTGACGCTGGGCCCGGCGACGATCCTCGGGATCGCGGACCACGTCGGCTCGCTCGCCGCCGGCAAGGACGCCAACGTGGTGGTGTGGAGCGGCGACCCGTTCGAGCTGTCGACCAACGTCGAGCACGTGTTCGTACGCGGCCGCGAATACCGCGATCGCTCGCGCCAGGACCAGCTGACGGAGCGCTACCGCCACCTACCACGCACGACCAACTAGTTGTAGCCTTCTTCGGCGTCCTATTTATCGAGGTGTGACTCGACAAAGTCGCGCGATGGCGAGGAACGAGGCAACGTGCGCCGGGTGTATGTCCTCTATCATGTTCTGC
>JALZBE010000661.1 GCA_030947665.1 Vulcanimicrobiota bacterium
CGGGTGCCCAGTGACCGCTGACGCCGTTGAGCCACCGCATGAAATCCGACGCGACGTCCATGTCCTTGAGCACGTGCGTCGGCATGCGCGCGAGCCACAGCGTGCTCGCGGCGTAGTTCGTGATGAGTCCCCCGTTGGGCGCGGCGAGCTGCACGGTCGCCGCGATGTCGCCGACGCGCTCGGGGTACGCGCGCAAAAAGCCGCGGTTGATGAGCCCGCCCGCGCTGTACCCGACCGTTGCGACGGGGAACGCGCCGGGCTCGCGCGCCTTGAGCAGGTCGAGAAACGCGCGGAAGCGGTCGATGCGCTCGCGCAGGTACTCGTTGCCGTCCGGGAAGATCGTGCAGTCGAACCCGTACGCCGATAGACCGTCCTTGCCGTTGCGGCCGTCCGCGAACGTGCGCATCAGCTTCGCGGCCTCGTTCCAGCCCGCGATCAGGATTACGCGCATGCCGAAACCGTGCGCACTATGCGGTACCGATCGTCATCAGCGTCGCGCCGCTCTTCACGAGCTCGCCCGGTTTCACGCGCACGTCCTTGACGGTGCCCGCGACGGGCGCTTCGATGCGGTGCTCCATCTTCATCGCTTCGAGCACGACCAGCAGCGCGCGCTGCTCCACCGCCGCGCCGGGCTCGACCGCGACGCTCACGATCTTGCCGGGCATCGGCGCGGTCACGTCACCCGACGCCGCGGCATGCGCGGAGTGCTCCGCGTCGGCGCTCGGCGGCGCGGGGATCGTCCAGCGCACGGTGCGGCCGTTCACGACCACCGTCCCGCCGCCCGCGGCGTAGGTCGCTTCGCGCGCGTCGGCCTCGAGCGTGCCGTCGACGTCCCCCGTCAGGTTCCAGTCTCCGCCGGCGTACGACGCGTTCGCGTGCACCGTCGCGCCGTCGACCGCGAACGCGAGCGGGATGCCGACGCTGCCGAGCCGCCACGCATCCGCGCGCGCGAGCACCGCCGCCGCGATGCGCCGTTTGGTCGCGTCGTCGGCGTGCGCTTCGCCCAGCCCGAACATCGTTGACCGCTCTTCGAGAAAGCGCGTCGTCGTGTCGCCCGCGCGGTACGCTTCATCGGCGACGATCGCGCGCAGCAGCGGCAGGTTCGTCGCGATCCCCGCGACCGTCGTGTCGCGCAGCGTCGCGGCCATGCGGGCGATCGCGGCGGCGCGGTCGGCGCCCCACACGATGATCTTGGCGAGCATCGAGTCGTAGTAGACCGGCACCTCGTCGCCCGCGCGAAAACCGGCGTCGAGCCGCACGCCCGGCGCGCGCGGAACGTCGAACGCCGCGAGCGTGCCCGATTGTGGCAGAAAGTCGTGCGCCGGGTCCTCCGCGTTCAGCCGCGCCTCGATCGCCCACCCGCGCGGCACGAGCTGCTCCTGCGTGAAGCGCAGGCGCTCGCCGTTCGCGACGCGCAGCTGTTCGTGCACCAGGTCCACGCCGTACACCAGCTCCGTGACGGGGTGCTCCACCTGCAGGCGCGCGTTCATCTCCAAGAAGTAGAACGCGCCGTCGTCGTCGAGCATGAACTCGGCGGTCCCGGCGTTCGTGTAGCCGACGCTGCGCGCCGCGTTCACCGCCGCCTCGCCCATCCGCGCGCGCAGCGCGGCGTCGAGCGCGACGCTGGGCGCCTCTTCCAACACTTTTTGGTGGCGGCGCTGGATCGAGCACTCGCGCTCGCCGAGGTGCACCGTCGTGCCGTACGTGTCGGCGAGGATCTGGAATTCGACGTGGCGCGGGCGGCGCAGGTAGCGTTCGAGCAGCACCGTGTCGTCGCCGAACGCGGCCTTGGCCTCGCGCTTCGCGCTCGCGAGCGCTTCCGCGAACTGCGAAAAATCGCTGACGACGCGCATGCCGCGGCCGCCGCCGCCCGCGCTGGCTTTGATCAACAGCGGCGTGCCGATCGCCTCGGCTTCGGCGCGCAGCCGCGTTTCGTTCTGGTCGTCGCCGTCGTAACCGGGCACGACCGGCACGCCGAACTCGCGTACGCGCCGCTTCGCGTCGATCTTCGAACCCATCGCGGCGATCGCATCGGGCGTGGGTCCGACGAACACGAGGCCCGCATCCACCACCATGCGCGCGAACGACGCGCGCTCGCTCAAGAAACCGTAGCCCGGATGGATCG
>JALZBE010000662.1 GCA_030947665.1 Vulcanimicrobiota bacterium
ATGCGTGCCACGCCGGGGATGCTGTCACGCAAGTTCGCGAGGCGCCGCAGCGGGCCGGCGCGATGCGCCGCACGCGGCAGCGCGGCGACGACGCGGTCGCCCAGCGGCGTGCCGTGCTTCTTGCGGTAGTTCGCGAGAAATTCGATCTTCATCCGCGCCATGTCGACGCCGGTCGGGCACTCGCGGCGGCACGCCTTGCACGACACGCACAAATCGAGCGCGTCGTACAACTCTTGCGACGTGAGCCCGTCCGGCCCGAGCTGCCCGGTGAGCGCGAGCCGCAAGCCGTTCGCGCGGCCGCGCGTGCTGTGGTGCTCGTCGTCGGTGACGCGGTACGACGGACACATCGCGCCGGGCTCAGTCTTGCGGCACGCACCGTTGTTGTTGCACATCTCCACCGCGCCGGTGAACGAGCCGAACTCCGACCAGTCCAGCTCCGTCTTCAGCGGGATCGGCGCGTATTTCGGGCCGTAACGGAACAGCGTGCGGTCGTCCATCTTGGGCGCATCGACGATCTTGCCGGGATTGAGCACGTTGCCGGGATCGAACGCGGCCTTCACCTCGCGAAACGCCTCGACGATGCGCGTCCCGAACATCTCCTCGTGGAACTCCGAGCGCACGATGCCGTCGCCGTGCTCGCCGGAGTGCGCACCGCCGTACTCGCGGACGATCGCGAACGCTTCCTCGGCGATCGCACGCAGCTTGCCGACGTCCTCGTCGTGCTTCACGTTGAGCACCGGACGTACGTGCAGACAGCCGACCGATGCGTGCGCGTAGAACGTTCCGGTGGTCCCGTACTTGGCGAAGATGCGGTTCAGCCGTTCGGTGTAATCGGCGAGGTGCTGCAGCGGCACCGCGCAGTCTTCGATGATGGAGATCGGCTTGGCGTCGCCGCGCATCGACGTCATGATGTTGAGGCCCGCGGCGCGCACTTCCCACATCTCGCTCTGCTGTGCGGCATCGGTCAGCTTCACAACCGCGTTCGGAAACCCGAGCGACGCCATCGTGTCGTCGAGCTCGTCGAGCCGTTCGGCCAGCGGCGCCGGGTCGTCGCCCGCGAACTCCACTAGCAGCAGCGAGCCGGGCTCGCCGCGCACGTACTTCTCCAGGATGGGCGCGAACGCGGCGATCTTGCGCGACAGTTCGATCATCGTGCGGTCGACCAGCTCCACCGCGACGGGGTCGAGCGCGACGAGCGCTTCGGTGGAACGCATCGCGTCGGCGAACGTCGGGAAGTGGCACACGCCGAGCGCCTTCGCCCGCGGCAGCGGCTGCAGCGCGAGGTCGATCTCGGTGAAGAACGCGAGCGTCCCCTCGGAGCCGACCAGCAGCTTCGCCATGTTGAAATCGCCTTGCGGGCGCACGGTATGAATCGCGTAGCCGCCGACGTTGCGCTGCACCTTGGGGATGCGCGCGTCGATCTCATCAGCTTCGCGCCCCGCGATCGCGCGCACGCGCTCGACGAGCTCGCGATACCGCGGCGGCGCGAGCGCACCGTTCACCGTCACGTCGGTGGCGCCGACCTCACCGAAATAGGCGCGCGCCCCGTCGGCCAGCACCGCGTCGATGCCCACGACGTTGTCCGCCATGATCCCGTAGCGGATCGACCGCGCGCCGGAGCTGTTGTTCGCCGTCATGCCGCCGATCGTCGCGCGGCTCGCCGTCGACGGATCGACCGGGAAGAACAGCCCGTGTTTCTTCAGCCCGCGGTTGAGCTCGTCGAGCACGATGCCGGGCTGCACGCGGACGCTGCGCGCCGCCGTATCCAGCGCCACGACGTCGCGCATGTACCGGCTGACGTCCACGATCAGCCCGTGGTTCACCGTCTGCCCGCATTGCGACGTGCCGCCGCCGCGCGCCGTCACGGGCACGCCGTGATCGCGCGCGATCGCGATCGTCGCTTCGACGTCCGTCGCCGTGCGCGGCACGACGACGCCCAGCGGCATGATCTGATAGATCGACGCGTCGGTCGCGTACATGCCGCGCGACGTGCGGTCGAACCACACGTCGCCGGCGATTTCCGCGCGCAGGCGCGATTCAAGCCGTCGAGCGAGAACGGGCTCGCGCGCCGGTGTCGTGCTTTTGGTCGCCGGCGTGGACCTCGCGGCGCTCAACTCAGA
>JALZBE010000203.1 GCA_030947665.1 Vulcanimicrobiota bacterium
GCTGTGACGTTGCTCATGAAAGTGCACGCGGCACCATCGCCACGCCGCGTGGAAAGACCTTCGTGATACTGCGCAGGAGCACTCGCGGGCTGATAAGGTGCCGATCGCGCGACTCGTATTTGTGCAGATCGTTGGCCCCTTCGGCGAATTCCGCAGCTTCGTCCACAGATCGTCGGTCTTCAAGCCGTCGACGATCAGCCCCACGTCAACGGTCTGAGTCTCCGTGTGCACCAGGATCTTGGCGTGGCCGGTCGCCTTCGATCCCGTCATCGACGACGGCGCGTCGCCGCGCAGGTCGGCGGTAATACGAGGTCCTTGGCGCTCACGGGCGTGGCGGTAAGAACCGCGATGACGCCGAGCACCGATGCAACGCGTACGAGCATGCGACGCGGGCCTGCCGGAACGTCCAGCGAAGCCCGCGACTCGCCGACGGCGACTACGGCGTTACAACGACCGTTCCGATCATGTTTTCCGTATCGTCGTGGAAGATGCAGTGATACGTGTACGTGCCGGCCTTGGTGAACTTCAGCGAAAAGCTCTGCGTCGGACCGAGTACGCCCGAGTTGACCAGCGTCGTGCCGTCATACACGTTCCCGCCGCTCGGCGGTGAGAACGGATTCAAGGTCGGGAACGCGGCGCCGACCGGTGCGACCGTCACCGTGTGCGGCGCGTTGTTCGATTGATTGGTCCATGTGACCGTATCACCCGCATGGATGGTGACCGATGTCGCGGTGATGTCCGGTCCGTCCAGGAAACGCAAGATCGTAACCGGCGAAGGCGGCCCCGTCGTCAGTCCTGGAGTCATGCCCGCCACGAGATGCGGGCCGCCGGGTGTGTACGGAAACTGGGCGAGCGCGCTCGTGCCGAGCGCGAGATCGGCCGACTGCGCACCCGCGGCACCCGCGACGCCCGCGGAGTTGCTCGCCGGATACGGCGTCCCCGCCGGGTTCACGGTGATCGTCCCGGTCATCCCGCCGTGGATCAAGCACTGAAACACGTACGTCCCCGGCTTCGTGAACGTGACCCCGTAGACTGCGTTGAGCAGTTGAAATCCCGAGCTGGTGTAGACGGTTCCGTCGTAGGTCGGGCCGCCGGCCGGCGCGGGGACCGACGGATCCGTTATGGGCGGCGGCGCCGCGCGTGGTCCTAGGAAGGTCACCGTATGCGGCTCGCCGGCCGGGAATTTCCACGTGACGGTGTCGCCGACGTTGACCGTATATGCGTTGGGATAAAAACGTAACGCCTGCATCGCCTCCATGTTCATGGAGCCGCCGGCGATGATGGTGAAGTTGCCGGGTCCGGTGTTGAAAGGCGGCGGCGAAGCCGCACCGCCGTTGCAGGCCGCGAGCCCGAGAAGTAAGGCGCAAGCGCCGAGGCGTGCCGGTTGCAATCGGACCATCAAACAAACCTCCACCAAAAAAAGCCGCCGCCCATCCCGCAAGGCTCGCTCAGAGGTGCAAGGCTAGGACGTGAAGGGCCTTCCGCTAAGCTCGAACTGTGACGGACAGACGCTGCCCGGCAGAATGACGCCTTCGGCGCCGTCGTAATCCGCAGCGCATCGCGAAGCGGCCAAGCGGCGCTTAGCGCAGCGTGATGCGCAGCTTGAATCTCGAGGCGGCTTGGTCGTGCGTGAAAACCGTCACGAGATAGTCTCCCGACTCCGTGAGCCGCCCCGACCACCTCTTCACGCCGCCGGCCCCCTCGAGGACTACGATCTTGGACATGGCCGGCGACGGCTTGACGAGCGAGAACAATGTCCGATGGTCGCCGGAGCTGATCTGCATCGTCAGCACTTGTCCCGACCGGGCTCGAAGCGAGTACCGTTCGGAACCCTCGTTGGTCATGTCCGGGCCGACAGTGACGCGCGGAGAGACGGTGCCCTCGAGAACCGTCGCGTGCGCTCCTGGCTTGAATTCTATGGAAGAGATCGGCTTGGTTCCACGGCTCTGCGCCGACGCGAACGGTGCGGTCAACGCAAGCAGCGCGACCAGCGTACAGACGCGATCCGCGAGCGGACGCCACGACAAACACGCCAGACGCCCGCCCGTGGCGAGCGAGCGCCGGACATTCGTGAACGCGGTTACCGGGTCGTCGAAGAACATGACACCGAAGCGGGAGAAGGCGAGGTCGAATTCCGCCTCGTCAAACGGAAAGGTCGATGCGTCCGCAAGGTGCAGCGTCACCGAACGCAGGTCTTCGGCTTGCGCGCGTTCGCTCGCGAGTTCCAGCATCGGCCGCGACACGTCGACGCCTACGACGCGACCTCCGGGCCGGACGCGACGGGCGAGTTCCAGCACGGTACCGCCGTCCAAGTACGACCTCGACGCACGACGCGCAAAATGTGCATTCATAGCTGCAAATCATCGCATCAGGTGCATCCGGCGGCAAATCCTTATCGCAGCACTCGCAATTCGGGTGTAGCGTCAGCATGTTCCGCGCTTACCGGGTTCCGACGACGCGTCCCGCTGCGAAATCGTACGTGCCGAAATCCGGCGCGAGCGGGCGGCGGTTCGGGACGTCGAGCCATAGGCGCAGCATGTGCCGTTTACGCTCGGGTTCATCATGGTCGTCGTATCCAGTGCGGTCGTGCAGCGTCACGTAGCTGTTGAGCAGCTGAAGATCGCCCGGCTCGAGGTCCATCGAGAGCGTGTGGCGTTCGCAGACGTCGTAGAACGTGTCGATCGCTTCGGTTTGTGCCGCGTTGAGCGGGCGGCCGACGCGTTCTTGTCCCGCGCGGATGTACGTCGCGTTTGCGCCGCAGCTCAGCGCGCCGCCGTGATAGCTATAGACCGGCCGGTAGTACACCGGCGGCTCGCCTTCGCGTTCCTCGCCGCGCAAGTCGATCGCGAACGGCGTGTACAGCGTGCCCAAATGCCACGGGCAGCGCTCGAGGATTTCGTTGTGCACGCGTATCGAGCTCACGACGCGGCTCATGCCGCCGGACTTGGCCTTGTTCACGCACAGCAAACCGACGACGTCGCAGCGGTCGACGTGCAAGCTCTGTGCGGCCCGCGTTTGATAGCCGCGCGCCTGCGGGTCGCTCAGCTCCTTGCCTTCGTCGCGGACATGCCCGACGAGGTCGCCGCGCGCGTTTTGCGGGATCGCGCGGCCGAGGTAGGTGCCCATCCCCCACAGCGCGCGGGCGGCTTCGAGCGCGCCCCAGCGCGCCACCGGAAGCCCGCGCAGCACGTACATCCCGCGCCCCGTCTCGAGCTCGTCGCCGATGCCCGCGAGCCGCGCGCTGAACGCCGGCAGCGGGAAGTCGTCGCGCCGGCCCGCTTCGACGACCCGGCTCCGTTCGCGCGCGACGGCGAGCGCGGCATCCAGTTCACGGACGTCGCTTTCGCTCAGACGGTACGTCCACGACTCGTCCGCCGTGAGCTCCGGACCGCTCCAGGCAACGGGTCCGCGGACCGCTTCGGTGAGGATCGCCCCCATGAGGAGGCCTTCGCAACCGGCGAAACAATTCTCTTCCGTGATGCTGCCGCTCTCGGAGGGGTTTCGTTCATGACGCTGCGCCGTTCGTTTCTTTCGCTCGTTGCCGCGCTGGCCATCATCGCCCTCGTCCCCGGGACCGTGCCCGCCGCGACCGACGCGCCGCCGACCGTATCGATCGCCTATCAGCCAGGTATCGGCTACTCGACGCTGATCATCATGAAGCAGTTGGGCGTGCTCGAAAAGCGCTTCCCCGGTACCAAGTTCGATTGGCGCGTGTTCACCAACGGCGACGCGATCCGCGACGGCATCATCGCCGGCCAGATCCAAATCGGCGCCGGCGGCAACGGACCGTTTCTGATCGGCTGGGACCGCGGTGTCGGCTACAAGCTGATCGCGCCGATGAACGTGATGAACTTGTGGATGGTCGCGCGTGCCGACGAGCCGAACATCAGGACGATCAAGGACATCCCGCCCAACGCGAAGATCGGCATGCCGTCGCCCGACGCGGTGCAGGCGATCGCGCTGCGCAAGGCCGCGCAAGAGACGTTCGGGGACGCGCACAAGTTCGACACCAACATCGTTGCGATCCAGCACCCGCTCGGCGTTCAGGCGATGGCGGCCAAACAGCTCGAGCTGCACATGAGCGCGCCGCCGTTCCAGCAGCAGGAAGTCGAAGCGGGCGGGCACGTGGTCTTCCGCAGCTTCGTCGCGTTCGGCCGCAGCACGTTCAACAGCGTCTACACGACGGAGAATATCGCCAAGCAGTACCCGGTTCTGGTCAAGGCGATCTTCGACGAAATGCGCAACGCGACGAAGATGCTCAAGAGCGATCCCGATCAGGCCGCCGCGCTGCTGTCGAAGGACGCCGACGGCAAGACGCCGGCGGCGAAGTTCAAGGGCTGGATAACCGGCGCCGACGTGTCGTGGGACATGACGCCGCATGCGTTCCTGCGCACGGCCGCGTTCATGAAAGACATCGGCATGCTCACGAAGGTTCCGGCGAACGTTCGCGATCTCGAGCTGCCGCTGCTCAAAGGCGCGGGCGACTGAGCGCCGCCGCAGCCGCGGCCCTCGTCGTCGCCGACGGCGTCGCGATGGAGTACGTCGGCCTCTCCGGCCGGCGCACGCTCGCGGTGGAGAACGCGAGCTTCGAGGTGCGGCAAGGCGAGACGTTCGTCATCATCGGGCCGTCCGGCTGCGGCAAAACGACGCTGCTCAAAGCGATCGCCGGATTTCTGCGGCCGGCGCGCGGCCGGCTTTTGGTGGAAGGCTCGCCGGCGCGCGAGCCGGGACCGGACCGGGCGGTCGTCTTCCAAGATTTCGACCAGCTGTTCGCGTGGCGCACCGTCCGCGACAACATCGTGTACGCGCTGCGGGTCGCGCGCAACATTCGCGGCGACGATGCGCGCAAGCGTGCCGACGACGTGCTCGCGCTCGTCGACATCGCGCGCGCGGCCGACCGCTATCCGCACGAGCTCTCGGGCGGCATGAAGCAGCGGGCCGCGATCGCCCGCGCGCTCGCGCTCGAGCCCACCATGCTTCTCATGGACGAGCCGTTCGGGGCGCTCGACGCGATCACGCGCAACCAGTTGCAGATCGAGCTGGCGAATATCCACCGGCGGACCGGCGTGACGATCGTACTCGTGACGCATTCGATCCAAGAGGCGCTGTATCTGGGCGACCGCGTCATGGTCATGACGGCGCACCCCGCGCGCATCCGCGAGATCGTGGACACGTCGGGCGCGCGCGACGTCGACTCGGCGCATTTCGCGGAGCTGACGGGCCGCTTGCGCGGGCTGCTCGTGCACCGTGAGGTCGACGATTCCGGCGACGGCGACGGAGCCGCGCCGGCATGAGCTGGTCGCGGCTCCCGGTCGCGCTGCGCTACGCGCTGCTCGTGCTCGTCATCGTGCTGCTCTGGCAGGCCTACGTGTCGATCTGGCACGTCAACAAGCTGCTGGTATCGTCGCCGCTCGATGTCGGCGCGGCGCTGGCGGAAGACTTGCGTTCGGGAAAGCTCTTCTCGGTGACGTTGGCCACGTTGCAGAATCTGATGGTGGGCATGTTCGCCGGCGCGCTGGTCGGCTTCGCGCTCGCGTCGTTCGCCGTATTCTCCAAAGTCGGTCACGATCTGCTGACCGTGCTGAGCGCGATCTTCAACCCGCTGCCGTCGATCGCGATCCTGCCGCTGGCGATGATCTGGTTCGGGCTCAGGCCCGAGTCGATCATCTTCGTGGTCGCGCTCGCGAGCGTTTGGCCGGTGGCGATCAACACCGATACCGGCTTTCGCACGATCAGCCTCACCACGCAGCTCGCCGCGCGCAACCTCGGTTTGCGCGGCTGGCGGCTCGTCATCGACGTGCTGCTGCCCGCGGCGCTGCCGTCGATTCTTACCGGACTCAAGGC
>JALZBE010000204.1 GCA_030947665.1 Vulcanimicrobiota bacterium
CGTCCCAATGGAGCGGACGATCCGGCTCGCCGCGCGGACTCGCTGCGATACGGCGTTCGTGCACGCCGCCCGCGTCCACCTCGACCTTGGATGCCATGCGCGGCGCGAGCGCCTCGATTTCCGGATCGGCGCTGACCTTCACCCGCGCGATCAGGCGCGCGAGCTGCGGATCGTCCGGGCGCGCATAGTCGTCCCAGCGAACGCTCCCCCACAGGATCGTCGCCGCTGCGGCGTGATACATGCTAAACTGTTTGTCGACGACGCTGCGCGGGTGGCGCTTCGCTTCTTCCGGATCGCCGACGAGGCGCATCCCCGCCGCCGGGAGGCCGATGCGGACCGCGTCGATCGCCTCGGGCGTCAGACGGTGCTCGCGCACGATCTCGGCGAGCTGGTCGACGGCGCTGTGGATGTAGCGGCAGCACGGATACGGTTTGAAGGCGGTGCGGTCGATCTCGTGCACGCCGTCCCAGGTGTCGAGTATGTCCGCGGCGTTCGCGCCGTCGGAGTACGCGTGGAGAAAACCGCTGCGCCCTTCGAACGCCTCCGCCGGACCGCGCAGACCGGCGGCGGCGAATCGCTCCGCTAGCACCGCGTTGTGCGCCGCGAGGCCGACTTGGAGCGGCTTGGTCTGCGCGCCGTCCGCGCTGAACTGCAGCGACCCCGCCGCTTGACTCAGGTTGATCCCGAACGCGCTCGCGAGCCTCGACGGCGTCGCGCCGCGCAGGCGCGCGACTGCGGCGGTCGCGCCGAACGTCCCCGCAGTCGCCGTCGGATGAAAGCCACGCGCATAGTGTACGTGAGGCCGGACCGCGATCCCGACCCGGACCGCGACGTCGTAGCCGGCGACGATCGCGGCGAGAAAAGATCGGCCGTTCGCTCCCAAGTGTTCCGCTACGGGAAGCGCCGCCGCGATCACCGGAGCACCGGGATGCAAGGACGACAGCTCGTGCGTGTCGTCGAAATCCAGCGCGTGGAAGGTGCAGCCGTTGAGCAGCGCCGCGTACTGCACGGAGAACTGCGGTCCGTACGCGATCGCGGTCGATTTGCCGCCGGCATCCATCTCGCGAACGACGCGGTGCACGATCTTCGACGTGTCCGACTCGGCACGCGCCCGAGCCGCGATCCCGATCGCATCGAGGACCGCCTGCTTCGCGTGCTCGACCGTCGCGGCCGGAAGTTTGGCAGCGTCGAGCGACAGCGCGTACGCCGCGACCGCGTCGGTGAGGTCGGTGTGATGCCGCGGCGTCACGCGATGCCCGGATTTCCCGCGTAGAGGATGCTCTCGATCGTGTCCCGGCCCGCGACGAGGCGCTGCTCGAGTGCCGCGACGTCGGCGGCGGCGATCGCCCATTCGTCGGGACGGTCGATGATGCAAGCGCCGATCTCCGTGCGCGTGAGCGCTTGCAGCCGCGCGATCGCCGGCGCCAGATTTGCGCGCGTCAGGTACGGCAGCATGTGGCGCGGTAGCTCGTACGACGTGTGCGGTGTCGCGATGTCCGCCGTGCTCCAGCAGTGCGCGCCGAACGCCATCCCCATGTCGATCAGCGTGAAATGGTCCGCGCGCCGCCGCGCGCCCACACGATTCGTCACGATCTTGTGGTGAAGGAAGATGTTGCGTACCGAATCTTCGACCGCGAGCCAGGCGAGGTGCACGGCGGCCGCGGGCAGCTCGTGCTTGTTCCGGATGCCGGCGTAGTGCCCCCGCACGGGCCGGAAGTTGGTCCCCGGCATGCGCGTCGTCGCGAAATGAAAGCCTGCAACGACGCCGTCGGCACGGTGGTCGGGCGGGATCACGTCGTCCCCGACGTGCACGACCGTCCCGCGTAGCAGCGGGGTGTCGATGAGGCGGCCTAGGCGCGATGCGATGAGCTCGTTGTAGCAGCCTTTCGTGTATCCATGGACGGAGGGATGCCACTTGACCAGCCGCGTCACCCCGTCGTCGAATTCATAGAACCGCGGTCGCGAGCCGCCGTCGTACGGCCGGCCCGGTAATGCGAGCGTCGCGTTCGGAACGGTGTTCCGGTTCATCGGGCCGGTCGCTCAGTGCATCTCGCGGGCGACCTTCGAGCCGCTGCCGCCGACGAGGAAATCGAAGTCCGCACCGCGTTCGGCGCCGAGGACATGCTCCGTGTAAAGCCGGGCGTAGCCGCGCTGAAATGCCGGCGGCTCGCGCCGCCACGCCGTCCGGCGGCGATCGAGCTCTGCTGCATCGATGAGGAGTTCGAGGCGCCGGTTCGGGACGTCGAGCTCGATGAGATCGCCGTTTTGCACGAGGGCGAGCGGGCCGCCGACCGCGGCTTCCGGCGACGTGTGCAACACGACCGTGCCGTACGCGGTGCCGCTCATGCGCGCGTCGGAGATGCGCACCATGTCGGTCACGCCTTTGGCGAGGATCTTCGGGGGCAGCGGCAGGTTGCCGGTCTCCGGCATGCCCGGATAACCGCGCGGCCCCGCGCCTTTCAGCACGAGCACGCACGTTTCGTCGACGTCCAAATCCGGATCGTCGATGCGCGCTTTGAAATCTTCGATCGTCTCGAACACCACCGCGCGGCCGCGGTGCGTCAGCAGCGACGCCGTCGCCGCCGACGGTTTGATCACCGCACCGTTCGGCGCGAGGTTGCCGCGCAGCACGGCGATGCCCGCATGCTCCTTGAGCGGCTCGGCAAGCGTGCGAATCACCTCGCGGTTCCAGCACGGCGCCTCGGCCGTCATCTCGCCGATCGACTTGCCGCTGACGGTCAGCGCGTCGCGGTGAATCACGTTGCCGAGCTCGCGCACCACCGCCGGCACGCCGCCCGCGTAGTAGAAGTCTTCCATCAAGAAGCGGCCCGACGGCTGCAGGTCGACCAGCAGCGGCAGATCGTGCGCGAGCTTGTCGAAGTCGTCGAGGTCCAGCGGCACGCCGATGCGGCCCGCGATCGCGAGCAGATGCACCACCGCGTTGGTCGAGCCGCCGATCGCCGCGTTCACGCGGATCGCGTTTTCGAACGCGTCGCGGGTGAGGATCTTCGACATACGCAGGTCTTCGCGCACCATCTCGACGATGCGCCGCCCGCTCAACTGCGCGAGCGAATACCGGCGCGAATCGACCGCCGGGATCGCGGCGTTGCCGGTCGGCGCGATGCCCAGCGCCTCGGCCATGCTCGCCATCGTCGACGCGGTGCCCATCGTCATGCAGTGGCCGTTGCTGCGCGACTGACCGGCTTCGGCCTCGAAGAAGTCGTCCCACGTCTTCTTGCCGCCGCGCACTTCTTCGGAGAACTGCCACACCATCGTGCCCGAACCAATGTCTTGGCCGCGATACTTGCCGTTGAGCATCGGGCCGCCGGTCACCATGATCGCCGGCAGATCGACGCTCGCCGCGCCCATCAGCTGGGCCGGGGTGGTCTTGTCGCAGCCGCTCAACAGCACGACGCCGTCGATCGGGTTCGCGCGGATCGACTCCTCGACGTCCATGCTCATCAGGTTGCGGAACAGCATCGTCGTCGGCCGCATGTACGTCTCGCCGAGCGAGATCGTCGGAAACTCCAGCGGCCAGCCGCCGGCCTCCCACACGCCGCGCTTCACCGACTCCGCGACGCGCCGCAGATGGACGTTGCACGACGTCAGCTCCGACCACGAGTTGCAGATGCCGATCACGGGCCGGCCGTCGAACACGTCGGGCGCGAATCCCTCGGCGCGCATCCAGCTGCGGTGGATGAAGCCGTCGCGGTCCCGTTTCCCGAACCACTCGGCGCTGCGCAGCTGAGGCTTGTCGTTCATGATACGCTCCGTCTATGAACCATCTCGATGTGAAAGGCCGCGTCGCGGTCGTGACCGGCGGTGCATCCGGGATCGGCCTCGCGATCGCACGCCGCCTTCTTGCCTCCGGAGCGCGCTTAAGCCTGTGGGACGCGAGCGCCGAGGCGCTGGAGCACGGCACGCTGACCGCGCACATGGCGGTCGTCGACGTGCGCGACTACGCGAGCGTCGAGCGCGCGCGGGATTCCACGCTCGAAACACTCGGGCGCATCGACATCCTCGTGAACAGCGCCGGCATCACCGGCCCGAACGTCGTCACGTGGGAGTACCCGCTCGACGGCTGGCGCGACGTGCTCGACGTCAACCTGACCGGCACGTTCCACTGCGTGCGCGCCGTCGTCGAGCCGATGCGCGCGGCGGACTACGGCCGCATCGTGAACATCGCATCGGTCGCCGGGAAAGAAGGCAACCCCAACGCGGCCGCCTACAGTGCGTCGAAAGCAGGCGTCATCGCGCTGACCAAGTCGCTCGGCAAAGAGCTCGCGACGACGGGGATCCGCGTCAACTGCGTCACGCCCGCCGCCGTCGAGTCGCCGATGTTTGCGCAAATGACGCAAGCCCACATCGACTACATGCTCGCGAAGATCCCGATGAACCGTTTCGGCACGGTCGACGAGATCGCGGCGCTCGTCGCATGGCTGTGCACCGAAGAATGTTCGTTCTCGACCGGCGCGGTGTTCGATCTCTCGGGCGGCCGCTCGACGTACTAGCCGCCTGGGTGGCATGCCGGGCAGCGTGCGCCTTGCAAGAACGTACCCGTGTTGGCGTACTGCAAGCCGCAGTCGCGGCAGATCAGCGTCGGCAGCTCGCGTTGAGATTCGCCTTCATCGAGGGCCGCGAGCGCCGCATCGAGCGCGCCGTGATCTTGGGCGGCGGGCGCTGCCGGCGGCGCCGGCTCACGCTTGCCGAAGCGCTCGAAGAATTTCCACATGCGGTCTAATCCCTCTACGACGACGGTGGGCGGTAGAATGCGATCGTGGCTTTCGTGCCGCTCGCGAGCGCGGTGCGCGCGAATTTCGGGAACAGCGCGTGCAGCGGCTTCTCGTCGAGCTCCGACGCGAACATGAGCTCGGGGCCTTCGGCGCGGACGTTCGCGTCGGGCACCTCCGCGCGGATCGCCGCAACCACCTCGTCGATGCGCGCGAGCTGGCCTTGCAGGCTGAAGGCGTGCGCGCCGTCGGGCGTCTCGGTGGCCGCGCGCGCGAAGATCGTCGCGACGTCTTCGACATAGTCCATCCCCGTCGCGCCGGTGAAGCGAATCGTGTACGGCCGCCCTTCGGCGGCGGCGCGCATCGCGAGCGTCGGGTCGGCGGTCACGCCGATCTCGCGGCCCGGCCCGTACACCGTGGACGGCCGCAGCCCAACGCTGCGAATGCCCGCGTCGTCCCAGTACGCGCGCGCGCAGCCTTCGTTGCACAGCTTGTACGCGCCGTAGTGCGTACGCGGCTCCGGGTGCATGCCGTCATCGGGGCCGAACACCGCGGCGCTCGACGCGTACGCCACGCCGCGCACGCCCGCGCGCTTCGCCGCTTCGAACACGTGCAGCGTGCCCATCACGTTGATGCGCGCGCCGAGCAGCGGGTCTTTGCGCGCCGTCGGAATGAGCACGGCCGCCAGGTGCACGACGGCGTCGCAGCCGTCGACCGCCGCATCGACCGCGGCCGCATCGGTGATGTCGCCCGTGCGGTGCTCCACGCGCGCGCCGCGCTCGCCGGTGATGGCATCGAACAGCGCGCGCTCGCCGTGCACGTCGAACGTGCGCACGTCGTGGCCGCGTTCGAGTAGCACGCGGGCCGTCCACGCACCGATGAAGCCGAGCCCGCCCGTGACGAGAACGCGCATCAGGCGAGCGCCGCCGCCCCGTGGAACGGCACGAGATCGTCGCCGGCGAGCGACAGCGCGTCGGTGGCCTCCCCGATCGCGTAGCGCCCGTCGTCGCGCATCGCGGCCAGCGCCGCATCGGACGCGGCAAACGTCTCGATGTGCAGCGTGTCGCTAATGCGTGCGACGCGCGCGTGCGCCGCATCTTCAACCCCTGCGG
>JALZBE010000205.1 GCA_030947665.1 Vulcanimicrobiota bacterium
CTCGAAGCGCGTAACGTCGCCGGCGGCCACGAGCCGGCGCAGCAGCGCCGCGGTGTCGGCCTCGGCGGGGATCTCGTAGGCGAGGATCGGGCGGTCCGCTTCGGGGAGACGGCGCGCGCCCGCGGTGTCGTCCAGCACGCCGCGCAGCGCGTCGTCGAGCGGTTCGATCTCGACGATGCGCGTCGGCCACGCGGTGCGCAGCTCCTCGAGGGTGCCGCTGGCGCGCACGGTACCGCCGGCGATGACGCAGAACGACTTGCACAGGTCCTCGATCTGCCACATCTGGTGCGACGAAAGGATCAGCGTCGTGCCGGCTTGCTGCAGCGTCTGGAGCACGCCGAGCAGCGTCTCCGCGTTCACCGGATCGAGCCCGGAGAACGGCTCGTCGAGCACGAGCAGCTCGGGCTCGTGCAGCGCGGCGCACGCGACCTGCACCTTCTGCTGGTTGCCCTTCGAGAGCTCCGCGCACGGGCGGTTGGCGTAATCGCCCAGGCCGAGCCGTTCGATCCAGGCGTCGGCGCGCTTGGTGTCGTCGGGCGGCATCACACCGTGCAGGCGCCCGAAATACGCGATCTGCTCGCGCACCTTGAGCTTGCCGTACAACCCGCGCTCCTCGGGAAGGTAACCGAAGCGCCGGCGCACCTTGAGGTCCACCGGCGCGCCGTCCCACGTCACGCTGCCGCGGTCGGGCAGCAAGATGCCGAGGATCATGCGCATCGTCGTCGTCTTCCCCGCGCCGTTGGGACCGAGTAAGCCGAACGTTGTGCCGGCCGGAATGCTGAACGAGACGTCGCGCACCGCGACGACGTCGCCGAACGAGCGAGCCGCACCGGAAAGGACCAAAGTACCCACGAAGCGATCTCCTTCGCGAGGAGGTACCTCGACCTTGCTTTCCATCGACCTACACGATCGGGTAAGTTTTGTGACGGGCGGCGCGCGCGGGATCGGCCGCGCGTGCTCCGAGGCGCTTGCGCAGGCGGGCTCCGCGGTTGCCGTGGTCGACCTGGACGCCGAGGCAGCGACCGCTACCGCGAGCGCGATCGCCGCGCAGTTCGGCGTCGCCGCGCGCGGGTACGCGTGCGACGTGCGCGATGCAGGCGCGATCCGCGCGACCGTGGACCGTGCCGCGCACGACCTCGGCGGGCTCGACAACCTCGTGAACAACGCCGGCGTGCAGTTCGTGTCGTCGATCGCTGACTTTCCGGACGACAAGTACGTGAACGTGCGCGCGATCGACCTCGACAGCGTCTTCTACGCGACGAAAGCCGCGTGGCCGCATTTCCTCGCGCGTGGGCGCGGGCGCATCGTGAACGTATCGAGCGTGCACGGCCTCATCGCGTCTCCCTATAAAGCTGCATACGTCGCAGCGAAGCACGGCGTCATCGGGCTGACGCGCGCGTCCGCGGTCGAAGGCGCGGAGCACGGCATCACCGCAAATGCGATCTGCCCCGGTGCGGTGCTGACCGATCTCATGCGCGGTCAGGCGGGCGACTTGGTGAAGTCGTTCGGCGGCGGGATCAGCGAGGACGAAGCGCTCGAGCGGGCGTTCTTGGCCGCGATGCCGTCGAAGCGATTCATCGAGCCCGATGAGGTCGGGGTGCTATGCGCGTTTCTCTGCAGCGACTTCGCAATATCGATCACCGGGGCGCCGATCTCGATCGACGGCGGCTGGGCCGCGCACTAGTCTGTGTCACCCTGAGCTCGTCGAAGGGTGCGCGACGATCGTTAGCGGTTGACGCGATGCCGCGCGGCATGATAAATTTGTTGCCTGCTCGCACGTGCGAGCGGTGAAAGGACGACGCGTATGGACCGACTTCAGCCCGCTATCAACCCCGGCTCGTGGACGACGTTTGGCGTTTCGCGTTCTGGGTTTTCGTTCTTGGAGGTTTCATCGCACTGAGCTGACCGTTTCATAACGTCGGTTTTCGTGAAGCCTCCGCTCTTTCGGAGGTTTTTTTGTGTTGTATACACCGCAAGTCTTGGCGGTGCTCGTCCGTGACCGGCAGGTGGCGATCGCCGGCGCTCGTGCGGACGCGCCGCGCGTCCGGCTTCGCCGGCTGCTGGCTGCACCCGTCTATGCGCTCGGGGCCGGGCTGACCACCCTCGGTGGCGTGCTCGATGAACCGGGTACCCTCAAGGCGTGACAATCATCGGCATTGTCGGCGACACGCATCTCCCGCGCTTCGGGCGCGCGCTGCCGCGCGCACTCGAGCGCGGGTTGCGGCGTGGCGGCGTCCAGCGGATCCTGCATCTGGGCGACATGACCGATCTGCTCGCCGTGCCGCTGTTCGAGGCGATCGCCCCGTTCGACGCGGTCGCCGGCAACAACGACGGCGCGGCGATCCGCGAACGCTTCGGCCGGCGCAAGATCGTCCTCGTCGAGGACGTTCGCATCGGGATGGTGCATGGTGACGGCCCTGGTGGCACGACCATGTCGCGGGCGCTCGATGCGTTCGGCGAAGACGAAGCGGACGTCGTCTTGTTCGGGCACAGCCATCGGCCGATCGTCGCGCGCGAGGGCCGCGTGCTGATCGCCAATCCGGGCTCGCCCACCGACAAGCGGATGAACCCGTTGTACTCGTACGCGATCCTCACCATCGACGGCCGCGATGCGCGCGTCGATCTGAAGTTCTACGCGTCGCGCGCCGTGTAGCGCTCGGCGCGCTCAAAATGTCGAAAAACGATTCCTTTCCGGCCATGTATTCGTTGCCAGAGCTGTTCGGCAACACCATGGCAAGGGCTGGTTAATCGGGATGTGAGCATCCTCGATGACGCATCGCGATCTGCGATGCGCACCACCGGAGGAAATCGATGCTCACGACATTCATCGCCGCGATCGCGGTCGCGGCCGGGATCGCGTTCCCGCACGCGCACGCCACTTCACCGGCGCTCACCGCGCACGTTCACGTCGTCGCTTTCGACGGCAGCGGTGGCGGGCCGCCCATTCATCCGTGAACGAGGAGGGGGCGTTCGCGCCCCCTTGCGGGGTGTATCAGCGCGGAGATGCGACGTCGTCGAGGATGCCTCGCCTCGCGCATTCTGCGACGAGCGCTGCGCGGCTCCGGACCCCGAACGCCGTGAAGATCGCGCGCGTATGATTGTTGATCGTGTTGAAGCTGCGATCGAACGTGCTGGCGATCTCCCGCGCTTTCTTGCCCTTGCAGAGTTCGGCGAGAACGCGCCGCTCCGCCGGAGTGAGCTGAGCGAGCGGGTTGTCGTCGTTGCTGCCGCGCTCCAGCGCCGGACGCAGCCACGCATTCGGCGCGCTGCGTAGTGCATCGAGCGCGACCTGCGCGTATTGCGGGTCGCCGGTCACCACGCGCAGGGCGTTCGCCGTGACCGCCACGCGCAGGCGGTACGTCAAGCGTGACCAGAGATCGAGCGCCTTCTGGAGGTCCGCGATTCCCTGCTGCGTGCGTCCTTCGCTGATCGCCAGCTTGCCGCGCGCGTAGAGCTCGAATCCCTCGACGCGCCGGTCACCCTCGAACGCGTGCCGGTCCGTCTTGCGGGGGCGTGTGCGTTCATACAGCGTGAGCACCTTGCGCGCCGCATCGATGTTGGCGGTGGGAGCCGCGGCGATGAACGCGAGCATCGCGATGCGGCGGTCAGCGTCGAGCGCGAGCTGATCGCCGCGCAGCAGCAACGACCCTGCGAGCTCGAAATAGCGCGCTTCTGAGAAACGGTCGCCCACGACGCCTGCGATGTTCGCCGCGCTCGTCAATGCCGATGCGTGGTAGGCCGTATCAACGGTCAGGGACAACGCGCGCTGGCGCTCATCCCAGGCGCGTCCGAGTTGCCCCTCGAGCAGCGACAGCCACGCGAGATATTCGAGCACGTGAAAGCGCTCGATCCGCGTGTCTTCGGACCAGGTGTTCGTCTCGTACTCGCGCCGCACCAATCGCCCCAGCCGTAGGTCGATGGTCTCCGCCGCGATGATGCTCAGCGCGTGCAACAGGCGCGCGCGTCCGAGCACATCGGGGTGTTTCGCGCGGTTGAGCTCGTCGAGCGCCGCCGTAAACTGACGCGCCGCGGCGCTGTAGTTTTCGCCGCGCACGTCGATCCAGCCCAAGAGCTGCAACAGACGCGCACGATGCACATCTTTCGCGCTAGGTAGCGCCGCTTCGACGATCTCCTCCGCTTCGGCGAGGTGATGGGACGACCACCGGCTCACCGCCCGATAGTAGGCGACCTCTGCGCCGAGTTGCGGCACGCTGCGCTTCGCGAGCGCGGCCGTTTCATCGAGCAGCGCCTCGCCCTGCTCGCGGCGATTCGTGAGGGTCAGCGCGGCGCCGTGAAGCATCTGCGTGAGAACGGTTTCCTCGGCGCCTTTGACTTCTTTGCTCGCGCGTTGCATCAGCGGTGCGACCTGCTCTTGGCGGTCGAGCGCGAGCAGTGCGCGCGCGTGCATCACGGCTGCGGCGACGCGGTCTTCTCGGCGGTCGAACTTTGCTTTGGCGAGCAGTCGTACGACCCGTTCGTACTCGCCGGCGTCCCACGCCGAACGTGCTTCGTCCAACTCGGCGGCTCGTGGGGAAAGGGCGGCGGCACGACGAGGGCTTGGCACGGTGTGTCACTTTCCCGTCCTCGTGCACTAGCCTCCCGGAAAGCGCGCTCACGCGCCGCCTGACGAGCGCCCGCCGACGCTTCTCCTGCACGGCGAGTCACCGAAACATCCCGCGGCCGAGCTCGTTAGCAGGGCGTATGGGATTGCTCAAGCTCCTCATCACGTCGCGCCGGACGGCAGTTCGCGCGTACGCCCTCGTCCGCGACACGCGCGTTCCGCTACGGCTCAAGCTGATCGCGCTCGCCGCGCTGCTGTTCATCCTCTCGCCGCTGAACATCCTCGGCGACATCCCGCTGCTCGGCATCGCCGACGACGCGGTACTGATCGCTTTGCTGCTGAGCTGGTTCGTGCGCGTCGCGTCGCCCTACGGCGCCGAGATCTCCAAGCAAACTTTGATGGCTACGCGCTCGTCCATCGCGCTGTAGCCCTGGGGCGATCCGTCCAGTGGGAGCTTGTGCGTGAACACGGGCGACGGGTCGATCGCGCCGGTGGCGAGCGCCGACATCAGCTCGGGCAGATAGGCGCGAACCGGCGCGAGCGCGCCGCGCAGTGAGACGTTGCCGCTGAACAGACGGCGGAACGCCAGCGTTTCCATGCCCGCCGGGACGCCGACGAACGCGACGGTTCCGCCGTCCCGCACCGCGGCCAGCGCGAGATCGAGCGAGCTCTGCACGCCGACGGCCTCGACGACGCTCGGCGCGCCGCCTTGCGTCAGCTCGACGATCGTCTCCGCGGCGTCCGGCGCGTGCGAATCGACGACGTCGGTCGCGCCGAAGCGCCGCGCGAGCGCGAGCCGGTCCGCGTGGTGGCCGACGGCGATGATGCGCTCGGCGCCGATGTAGCGCGCGGATTGCACGGCGCACAGGCCGACGGCGCCGTCCCCCACGACGACGACCGTTCCGCCCGGCTTCGTGCCGGCGCTGACCGCGCCGTGATAGCCGGTCCCCATCACGTCGGTGAGCGCGAGCGCCGCCGTGCGCTTTTGCGGATCGTCGCGGACCGCGTCGGGGATCGCGACCAGCGTCGCGTCGGCGAACGGCACCCGCACGAACTCGCCCTGGCCGCCGTCGTTGTCCTCGCCGCCCCAGAAACCCGCATGCTTGCACGACGTGTAGAGCCCGTCGTGGCAGAAGGCGCACGATCCGTCGGCGTACGAGAACGGTGCGGCGACGAAGTCGCCGACGCGCACGCCGTGCACGCCGGCGCCGACCGCTTCGACGATGCCCGTGAACTCGTGACCCAGGCGCGCGCCGTCCGCCCACTTCGC
>JALZBE010000663.1 GCA_030947665.1 Vulcanimicrobiota bacterium
CTGCGCGGTGCTGCTCGCCGGCCTGCGCGAGGACGTCTGCCTGGAGCTGGCGATCGTCGGCATCATGGTCGCCGTACTGGCCGCGCGCGCCGGCGACCGCCCGAAGCTTGCGGCGGCGCTCGGCTCGTCGGCCGTCGCGCTCGCGTCGGCGGCGATCTACGTCTTCATCGTGCTGCCGCGCGTCGGCCCGTGGCCGCCCTCGCACTTCTACGACTACCCGTTCGCGCACGGCCCGGCGGCGCTGCTGCTCGCGCCGCTGCTGCACCCCCTCGCGTTCGGCGGCGCGATCCTCACGGTCGGCCGGCTGACCTACGTGCTCGAAGCGCTCGTCCCGCTGGCGCTGATTCCGCTGCGCTCGCGGCTGGCATGGCTCGCCGTCCCCGGCTTCGCCATCGTGCTGCTCGCGAACAGCGGCTTGGTGTGGCGCATGGGCATGCACTACGCCGCGCTGTGGATCCCGTGGCTGCTGATCGCGTTCGCGGCCGGGATCGCGAGCTTGCGCCTATGGCGCCGCTGGGCGGCGATCGCGTTCGTGCTGTCGGCGATCGTCCTGATCGCGTTCAGCCCGCTGCACCCGCTGCACTACCTCCGCCCATCATACCGCGCGCTGGGCGACGCGCGCGCCGCGCTCGCGTGCGTCCCGCCGGGCGCGACCGTCGCGACGCACGACGAGTGGTACACCGCGGTGGCCGCGCGCCGCCCGAATGCGATGGTGCTGGGCGACGATCCGCCGCCCGCCGAGTGGCTCGTCGTCGCCGACGACTACCCGAACCGGGCGTTCGCGCAAACCGTCCTCCCGCGGGTACAAGACCGCGTGCGCCGCGGTGAATACCGCGCCGCCTGCCGCCGCGGCTTCGTCGTGTCGTACCAGCGCGTCCAGCACTGACCACTGAGGAGAAATCATCTTGATCGCATGGCTCGGCACCGGACTGCTCGGCGCCAACTTCGTTCGCAAGCTGCTCGAGCGCGGCGAGACCGTCCACGTGTGGAACCGCACGCCCGAGAAAGCGCACGCGCTCGAAGCCGACGGCGCCAAAGCCTTCGACCAGGCGATCGACGCCGTCCGTGGCGCATCGGAGATCCACGTGACGCTCAGCGACGACGCGGCAGTTGATTCGGTACTCGATCCGATCGCCGACGTGATCCTCCCGACGGCGTTCATCGCCGACCACACGACCACCGCGCCCACGCCCACGGGCGACCGCGTCGAGCGCTGGAAGCAGCGCGGCCGCACGTTCGTGCACGCGCCGGTGTTCATGGGCCCGTCGATGGCGCGCGCCGCAACGGGCCTCATGCTGCTCTCGGGCGACGCGAAAATCCGCACGCGCGTGAAGCCGCACCTCGAACCGATGACCGGCAAGATCGTCGACCTCGGCGACGACCCGACGCGCGCCGCATCGTTCAAACTCTTCGGCAACATGATGCTGCTGGTGATCACGGGCGGCCTGGCCGATGTCTACAAACTCGGCCGCTCGCTGGGCATCGAACCGCAAGACGCGTTCAGCCTGTTCGCTGAGTTCAACCCCGGCAACGGCATCCAAGGCCGCGGCAAGCAGATGGCCGAGGGCACGTTCTCGCCCCCGAACTTCGAGCTGACCATGGCGCGCAAAGACCTGCGGCTGATGGTTGACGAAGCCGCCCGCCACGGCGCGAAACTCGACGTCGTGCCGGCGGTCGCATCGCTGATGGACCGCTACATCACCGCCGGCTTCGGCAGCGACGACGCAGGCGTAGTCGGCTCGGGCAAAGCGTGAACCCGCTCTACCTGACGGAAGGCGACGTCACCGCAACGCTGACGATCCGCGACGCGCTCACCCTCGTCGAAGACGCCGCCCGCGCGCTCGCGGAAAAGCGCGCCCAAAACCGCCCGCGCCAACGCGCGTACACGTCGTCGTCGGTGATCCAAGTGCTCGCGGCCGCATACGGCGGCCGCATGGGCCACAAGACGTACACCGTCGCACCCAAAGGCCGCGGCGCCCGCTTCTGGTACACGCTCTTCAACGAAAACGGCGAGATGCTCACGATCATGGAAGCGGACGCCCTGGGCCAAATCCGCACTGGCGCCGCATCCGGCGTAGCAACGCGCGCCCTGGCGCGCAAGGACGCGAGCACGC
>JALZBE010000664.1 GCA_030947665.1 Vulcanimicrobiota bacterium
CGCCGTGCGCTTCGCGGTGGATCGTTTGGCGCAGCCAGCCCGTGAACGGTTCCGCCGCGCCGACGTCCGGCGTGAGCGCGTTGTGCCAACGCTCGATCCAGCCGTACACCTGGCGTTCGATGTAGCCGTCCGGCTTACCGAACTCGCCGAGGCCGACGCTCGCCGGATCGACGGCGTGCAGCGTCGCGAGGTTGTCGACGAGCGACTCGCCGACGCCGCGCAGCACGTCGGGGCGATCGCGCCACGGCGGCGGGATGTCGCGCCGGAACGCGATCCCGTACCGCCGTTCCATCACGAAGAAGTCAGCGCCGATGATGCTGTGATCGGTGCACAGCAGATACGCTTGCGGCGCCAGCGGGTAGCCGGGATTGAGCGTCGAGAGCACGCGGTACTCGCGGCGCATGTCGTGCGCGCCCGGCGCTACGGGCCCCAGCGGAGGGCGCCGCAGCACCCACTCGCGTTCACCGAAGCGGATCAGGTACGTGAGGTTCGCGTGGCCGCCGCCGAACTGCCGCAATTCGATCGGGCCGGCAGCGCCTTCGAGGTGCTCGTGCAGGTACGGCTCGAGCCGCGCGGTATCGACGCGCTCTTCGGAGCGGACGTCGATCGTGTCGGCGTCGCGCGCGATCACCGGCGCGACCGTGACGGGATCGCGGCGAGGTGCGCGGTCTCGTTCGCGCTCATCAGCAGCCGCCGGCCGCCGCCGATGCGCAGCACCGACACCGACGCGTTCGCGAGCGGGAACAAGAAGTCGTGGTCGCTGGACGCGATCGCGCCGAGCGCGGCGTTGATCGAGCCCGCGTGCGACACGACGGCGACGCGCTCGCCCGGATGGTGCGCGGCGATCGCGTCGAGCGCGCCGAGCATGCGCGCGCGCACGCTTGCGGATGATTCCGTGCCGGGGATGCCGTTCCACGAGCCGTCGCGCATCGCGATCATGGCGAGCCACGCGAGCCGGTCGCGCAGCGCCATCGCGTCGTCGGTCGGTCCGATCGTTATCTCGCGCACGCCGGGCTCGTCGCGCACCGCCACGCCGGCCGCCGCCGCGATGGCCTCGGCCGTCTCGCGCGCGCGCCGGATCGGGCTCGCGTACACGGCCGCGATCTCGAGCTCGGCGAACCGCTCGGCGACCGCTTCGGCCTGCGCGCGGCCGCGCGCGCTGAGCGGGTGCGCTTCGTAGTCGTCGTAGATGGTGAACGCTTCGCCGGATTCAGGGACGGCGTCGGCGTGGCGCACGACGTGCAGCTCCGCCGCCCCGCGCCGCAGGCTCAACTCGAGCGCGTCGAGCGGATCGACTCGGCTCACCGGACTCCTTTTTGCAGCTCGAACTTGGCGATGGAGCGCAGGTGGACTTCGTCGGGCCCGTCGACCAGCCGCAGCGTGCGCGCGTGCGCGTACGCCGCCGCGAGGTGCTGGTCGCTGCTCACACCGGCCGCACCGAATGCTTGGATCGCGCGGTCGACCACGCGGCATGCCATGTTCGCCGCGGCGACCTTCACCATGGCGAGCTCGTTGCGCGCGACCTTGTTGCCGAACGCATCGAGCTTCTCGGCCGCATTGTAGACCAGCAGGCGCGTCTGGTCGATCTCGATGCGCGACTCAGCGATCCACTGCATGACGACGCCTTGATCGGCGAGCGGCTTGCCGAACGCGGTGCGTTCCTTCACCCGCTTGACCATCTGCTCGAGCGCGCGCTCTGCCAAACCGATCGCGCGCATGCAGTGGTGGATGCGCCCCGGCCCGAGCCGGCCTTGCGCGATCTCGAAGCCGCGCCCTTCGGCGACCAGCACGTCCTCCGCGGGGATGCGCACGTCGTCGAAGTTTATCTCGGCGTGTCCGTGCGGCGCGTGGTCGTACCCGAACACCGACAGCGTGCGGATCACGGTGACGCCTTTCGCGTCGATCGGGACGACCGCCATCGTGTGCTGGCGATGCGGCGGCGCGCTCGGGTTCGAGCGGCCCATGAAGATCAGCACCTTGCAGCGCGGGTGGCCGGCGCCCGACGTCCACCACTTGCGCCCGTTGATCACGTACTCGTCGCCCTTGCGCACGATCTCGGCGCTGATGTTCGTCGCATCGGACGACGCGACCGCGGGCTCCGTCATCGAGAAGCC
>JALZBE010000015.1 GCA_030947665.1 Vulcanimicrobiota bacterium
GTTCAGGCGTTGACGTACCGTCAACGCCCGGTTCTGCAGGCTTCAGATTCGGAGTTGCACATGGATGCGCGACTTTTCGTGACACGGATTTTCGTTTGTCTCACGGCTAGTCTCTTGGCCGGTTGTGGCGGTGGCGGAGGCGGCGGCTCGTCGCTGCCGCCCGTGAGCGCACCGTCGTCCCCCCTAGGCGCGAGCGCCCCCGGGCCCGCATCCGTGGCGATCTCGATCGCGATCCCGACGGCGACTGCGATCTCGTCGCGGCGGCGCACCCGCTACGTCTCGGCCGGTACGAAGTCGGCGACGGTCAGCTTCGGAAGCAGCCAGCAAATGACGAATTGCACCGCAACGTGCTCGTTGGTGTTCAGCGTAACGCCGGGCTCGGTGACCTTCGCGATCCGGTTGTACGACGACGTGAACGGGACCGGCCATCTCCTGTCGACCGGGCAGACCACCACGACGATCTCGGCGAACCAGAGCAATACGGTGAACGTGACGTTCGTCGCATCGGTCGCATCGGTTTCGATTGCGCTCGGTTCGGCAGCGGTGACGGCGGGCATACCCGCGACGATCCCCGTCACGGTGACCGCAAAGGACGCCGCGGGCTATACGATCATCGGCAGCGACCCGTATGAGACACCGATCGCGCTGAGCCTCGACGCCGCCGCGGCCGCGGCGCTTTCAACGGCGGCCGTGAGTGCGCCGACATCGACGGTGGCGCTCGCGTACAACGGAAATACCAGCATATCGAGCGTCCGCATTTCCGCAAACGTGCCCGGTACGAGCCTTACCGCGGCGGCGACGCTGAACGTGCAGCCCGCAGCAAGCACGCCTCCACCGAGCGCGCCTGCGCCGGGGAGCGTTCCCAATCATATCACGACATACTATTACTACGGCATCAACGGGATCAACGCGTCGATCCCGGCCGCCTGGATGGCGGCGCATGCCGACTACGCCGAAGACGACGGCGACAAAGTGGCGCACGCAACCGCGTTCAAACAGGCCGGCGGAAAGTACACGGTGTCGTACACCGATCCCGCGTACGTCCCGTACTGTTTTGCACCGTTCAGCGGACCGTCCGCGACGTGTCGCGGCGCCATCGGCAAAGATATTGTGGACGAGAGCGCATGGTTCCACCTCGCGGACGGTACACGCGTGCGGCGCTACGTCGACGAGCACTTCGGATATCAGGAAGCGTTGAATCCCGCGTCGGCGGCCGTGCAAGACGCATACCGCAAGACCACGCAAGCGATTCTCGCCAACGGCCCGATCGACTACTTTTTCGCCGACGACGCTGGCAGCGTCTATCTTGGCCCGGACGGGACGCAGATGTCGGGCTGGTTCTGGGGTTTCAACGGGCCGGCGGTCGAAATCACCACGGATGCGCAGTTCATCGCCGCCAACCGCAAGTTGCTCGCGGCGGCGGCAAAGCCGATCATCCTCAACGGTCTCACACCATATACGATGTCGCCTTCGTACAATGGTGCCTGGCTCGATTCACCCAACGTCGCGGCCCAAAACTACGAGAGCTGCTATGCCGACGATACCGGTGTCGCCGGGGATCACAGCGCGCGTTGGGTGAATCAGTCGAATAGCCTGCTGGCGACGTTCACGCACCGCGCGCTCGGCGTGTGCATGCTGATGGCTACGCCGACGCCGGCAAACCGCGTCTATGCCGTCGCATCGTGGTGGATGACGTACAACGAGCAGTACTCAGTCATCGCTCCGTATCCGGCCCAACCGCTGCCGGACGGCTTCACGGTCGTCCCCGAGTTCGAGATCGTGCCGCGGCGCCCGCTGACCAGCGCGAGCAGCGACATCGCCGCGCTGCGTTCGGCGAACGGCGCTTACGTCCGCGAGTTCGCCGCCTGTTATCAGGCGGGAGCGCCGATCGGGCCGTGCGCAGCGGTCGTGAATCCCACGTCGGCGTCGGTGACGCTCCCGCGTCTGACCGGGCAGTACACCGGCGCGCTGGCCGTCGACGACAAAAGCATGTATTCGGGCGGAAAGGCAACGTGGGGTGGCACGGTTCCGGCGACGTTGCCGGCGCTGAGCGCCCTAGTCCTGCGCTGACGAGGGATACCGGCGTGGTGAAACCAAAAACGACCGTCACACCGTGAGTGCGCTTCGCAGCTTATCGTTAATGACCACGGCCCTCGCCATCCTCGCCGCCGCGTCGTTGGCGCTCGAACTCCATCTGGTGGACGTGGCGGCGCACGCGCAGCAGCTCGAATCGATCCTGCACGGGAGGCTGGTGGGGGCCGCGTTCATCGCAGGGCTGCCGTACCCGGTCGTCGATCCGCAGTTCGGACCTCCGAGGTCCGTGCATCTCGCGATCGTTGCGCTCGGCGCGGTGCAGGCGGCGATCGTGTTTGCACTCTACCGTGCGCTGCGAGATCGCGCCGTGCCAAGGTTGGAGCGCGCCGCGCTCGGGGCCGTCGCTGCCGTGATGCTCGCAATCGCGCTCGCCGCGCCCGCGATGGCCGGATTCGACGCATATGCGTATGCCGGGTACGCGAAGCTCCCGCACTTCGCCGACGCCTATGCGCCGCCCGCACTGCGCCTCGGCGGATCGTTCGGCGTGGTGAACGACGTCTGGGGCACGCCGCTGGTCCCGAGCTATTACGGTCCGCTCTGGATCGCAATCTCGAAGGTGGTCGCAGGCGGGGCGCAGTCGCTCGGCAGCGCGATCTTCGCGTTTCGCCTGGTCGAAGTTGGCGCGTTGGCCTGGATCGCGATCGTCTTGGGCGCGTGGCGCAGAGACGCGCTGTTCGTGGCGCTCTTCGCGCTCAACCCCGCGGTCTACGGGCTGTACGTCGCCAACGCCCACAACGATCTGTTTGCCGTTGCCCTCATCCTCACCGCGGTCGCGTTGTCGCGCCGTTTCCCGATTGTGGCAGCGATCACCGTCGCGGCGGCTGCATCGATAAAGGTACCGTTCGTCGCAGCGGCGCTCTACGTGTTCGCGGGCCGCGGCTCGCAGCGCACGCGGCTAGGGTGGGTCGTCGTCGCCGTGATCCTCGCCGCCGGGATTTCCGTGGTATTCGGCGGTCACGCCTATGCGGCCGATTTGATCTCGCGATTGCACGAGACGAATGCGGGGGGGCGGTTCTTCCAGCTCACCGCGCGCGCTATCAAGATCGGCCTGCTCCTGGTGGCCGGCACGGCGCTCGCAGCCGCATTCGCGCGAGGTATCGCATGGCGGACCGCCGGCTGGTCGTTCATCACCTTGGGATCGCTCGCCTATCCGTGGTATTTGATCTGGGCGCTCCCGTACGCGGCGCTCGAACGGGGCGCGCTCGTGGCATTTCTCGTGCTGCTGCCGTTCGTCGCCGCGGTGATGGAGCCGGCATTCACGCATCTCGGTCTGGGACAGGTCGCCATGCTGGCCATGCTGCTCGCGGCCGCATTTGAAATGTTCCGCCGCCAGCCGGTGAACGTCGCGCAAGGCTGGGAACGATCGCAATGAGTATGCGCCTCTCCGTCATCATACCGACCAAGAACCGTCCCCAAGAAGTGCTGAGATGCCTCGCAAGCATCTACGAGCACAGCCCGCACGTCGAAGAGGTGGTCGTCGTCGATCAGTCGTCCTCTCGGTACGACCTGCCCGCGCATCCGAACATCGCGCACCTCTACGATCCGAGCCTGTCCGGTGCCAGCGCGGCGCGCAACGCGGGAGCCGCCGCAGCGAACGGCGAGCTGCTGCTTTTCATGGACGACGACTGCCTATTTCGCAATGACGCGGTCAGCGCGATCGTCGCCGCGTTCGACGCAAACTCGGACGCGGTCGGCGTGCAGGCGCGCATCGTGGATCTTGAATTTGTGCCCACGCCGCTGTCCGCCCACATCTTCGAGCACGGCTTCTTCGATACGAACACCTACGGCGCGCCCGGGGACATGCGGCGCATGGCCGGGGCAGGGTGCGCCTACCGCGCCACGCTGTTCGAGATCGAGCAGTTCGACGAAACCCTCGCGGGATATTCCTACGGCGAGGACTACGACCTCGCGCTACGCGCCCGGCGCTGGGGGAAGCTCGTGCTCGCCGAAGACGCCGTCGTCGAACATGCCGCGTCCGACCAGAACCGATTCAACCGCCTTCGCTCGTTTCAAACGCGCTGGAAAAACTTGAATTACTTGTACGCCAAGCACCGCTCGCGTACGCGGCCGTCCGACCGGTTCTGGCACCTGTGGTGGGCGCTCGGCGAAACGCTGCGCTGGCTCCGATTCGGCCTCGGACTGCCGCGCAGCGCGGAGCCGCCGCGCTAGGCTTTCCTACTGCTTGAGAATCACCGCGGTCGTCGGTTGCAGCGTCGTCGGCACGGTCCCCGTCCACGTCGCCGTACCGCCTGCGTCCGCAGGCTTGTCGTTTAGCACGAGCGAGCTGGAATACGTGTGCCCGAGGGTCGGCATGGACTCGACGCCGCCGCTGGTGTATTCGACGGACTCCGCGTTGAGAACGACCGCGCAGCGCCCGATGCTGGCGCCGTTTTGGTAGCATTGCGCGAACTCGCGGCGAAACGGCCCGCCGGGTTGTGACCCCGCGCCGGCTGTGTGGCCGTTCGCGATCTGGAGCCCGTTCGTGATGTCGTTGCCGACCGCCGTCTGATACGGTTGTGTCGGAACGATGCCGAACTCCGCCACGAGCTGGTCATCGACGCCCGCGTTGACCATGTTGGGGTCGCCGGCGTTCGCGTCGATTACGTTCCACGCCAAGGTGAAGCGCGGGTCGTACACCAGCCAGATGCCGCCGAGGCCGTAGAGCCGGTCGCCGACCGGATCGAAGGTGCACCCCGAGCTGCCGGACGCGCACGAGAGGTACGTGAGGATCAGAGAGATCTTGCCTAGGCTTTGCACCAAGAGCGCCCGGTCCGCCCCCGGGACGAACGTACTGACCGGGTTTCCCTGGTTGAGGTTCTTGCGGCTCGAGCTGCCCACGAACGCACCTTCCAAAAGCGCGCCGCGAACGCACGGGGAGCTCAGCATCGCCGTGTCGTCGGCTTTGGTCGACGCCGAATCGCTCCCGATCGGGTCCCACGACGGGCCGTTGAAGAACACCGGGCGTGACGCCTTGCAGGCCAGCGCGATCATGTCGCTGTTGTACTGCGCGGCTCCGCCGGTCCCAGCGTACTCCGTCGGGTCCGTGGCGTAGTTCCAGTATAAGCCCGGCTGGTAATGCGGATTCGAGTCGTCCATCCAGAAAGAGTCGATCGTGTTGGAGTTGGTGACGCTGGTCGTCAGCGCGGCGTACGCCGTTTTCACGTGTGACGATCCGGGATTCAACGCGTTGCCCCACAAGAAGTGATTGGTGTCCTGGAAGGAGTGCAGACGCGCTCCTGGCGGGGACGCATATCCGGAGCTGTCCGTATTCGTCGTCGCCGCGACGCCGTGCAGCCACGCGCTCTCGTCGGTGTTCAGCGTCGTGTCGCCCAGCGGGTTGTCGCAACCGCCCGGCGTGTTCTGGCTCGGCGGCCCGAAGGGCGAGTGACAGTAGTAGATCGTCGTCGGGTCCGTGTACCACACTGAATGCAGACCGCCGGCCGCGCGGAAGCTGTTCACGAGCGATCCGTCCGTGCTCTCGGCGATCGCCCAATCGACATGGCGCAGGATGTATTGCGGCGTCGCCGCGGAGTCGCGACCGGGTTCGTAGTACGCCATCGTCTGGATGTGCGCGGGACCGGTTTGCGATGCGGTCGATCCCGCCGCGCTGTAATGCGCGGACACCTGTGTTGCCGTCAGCGCCAGGGGATACACGGCGACCTCGTCGAGCGTTCCGTTGAACACGTTCCGCGTCGTGCTTTGGCCGGCGCCGATCGACAGCCCGTACGACCCGATGTTCGCATAGTTGACCGATGAAGCACCGGTCGCCGACGCGTTGAGCACGCCGTTGAGATAGAGTTTCGCGGTCGTTCCGTCGTAGGTCGCGGCGACGTGATACGCGGTGCCGCTCGTGAGCGCGGTGACGCCGTTGAGTTCGACATATCCCGGTGCGCCGGTCGTGGTCAGCCAAAGCTTGAGCGTGTTCGTGGGCGTGAGCTGGAGCGAGTAGCCCTGTCCGGACTGCGTGCCGTACGAGACAAGGTCGATGTACCCGCTGCTGTTCGCGGCCGCTTCCTTCAACCACGTTTCGATCGAAACCGAGGTGGGCTGGAGCAGCGCGTTCTTCGGCACGGTCGCGATCGAGTTCGCGCTCCATGCACCGCCCGGAAACGCCGCGGCCTTGTCGGTGGAGTTGGCGACGAGGCCGGAGGCGCGTTTGGTGATGCCGCTGCCGTAGGCGCCGTTGATCCGGTTGTTCGTCGCGTCGTACATCGCCGTTCCGGCATCGTCGAGACGGTAGTACGCAGCCGGCAAATCGGTCATCACGGCTTGCGCGTACGGGTCGTCTGGGGCGCTCTGTGCTGCGGCGTAGTGAGCCGTCACTTGCGTCGAGCTCAAGGCGCTGCTGAAGACGGAGACATCGTCCACGGTGCCGTTGAAGACGTTGCGCGACGTGCTTTGGCCCGCGCCGATCGACAGCCCGTACGTTCCGATGTTGGCGTACGAGATTGACGAAGCACCGGGCGCCGTCGCATCCAGGACGCCGTTGACGTAGAGCTTCGCCGTCGTTCCGTCGTACGTGGCGACGACGTGATACGCCGTTCCGGGCGTCAATACCGTGACGCCGTTGAGCTGCACGTACCCCGGTGCACCGGTCGTATTCGCCCAGACCTTCAACGTGTTCGTAGGGCTGAGCTGCAGCGAGTAGCCCTGTCCGGCTTGAGCTCCGTACGAGATCAGATCGATGTAGCCGCTGCTATTCGCCGCCCGCTCGGACACCCACGCCTCGATGGTAACGCTCGAGGGCTGGAGCAGTGCGTTCTGCGGGACCGTCGCGATCGAGGTCGCACTCCACGCGCCGCCCGGAAACGACGCGGCCGGATCGATGCTGTTCAACACCAAACCGCCGGCATTACGCGTGACGGCGGAACCGTACGTTCCGTTCAGTGCGTTCGACCCCGCGTCGCTCATCGTACTGCCAGTATCGTCGAGCCGATAGTATGCTATCGGATGATCGAGCAGCACGGCGTTGGGGTAGGCCGCCTCGTTGATCGCGCGCGGCTTCCGCTGCGCTGAACTCGCCCCGCCGCCCGCAACGCCCGCGGACGGCGGCAGCGCGTGGCTGCCGTTGCCGCGACCGCAGGCCGGCAGCGTCACCAACGACAACGCGACTGCGGCACTCAGAATACTCGTGATTCGCATGGTTTTGCACCCCAACAAACGCGCACACGGCGTACTACCGATCGGACCGCCGAAGCGGGCGAAGGTCTAAACAGTGTCGCACGTTCGCGCAAAACATGCAACGGCGTTGTCACTCCGGTGCGGCGGCGCGGGCGTCGCCGCAGATATCAAGGAGCCGTGCGCTAGCGGCCGAGAACGGCAGCGCTCTCCGGAGCGAGCATCGTCGGAACGGCTCCGGTGAACGCCGCGCGACCGCCGGAGAACACGTCCGCGTCGTCGAGGACGAGCGCGTGCCCGTAGCGCAGGCTGAGATGCGGTAGCGGCACGGGTTGCGCGCTGGGATTCACGATCGCAGCGCAGGGGCCGACGGGCGCTCGCCGCTCATAGCAGACCGCGAACTCGCGAACGTACGCACCGCCGTCGCGTAACGCCGCGACGCGACCCCTCGCGCTGCGCAGCGGGGCTCGCGGGACGATGCCGAACTCCGCGAACACGGCCGACTGCCCTGGCCGTACGTCGATCGGCGCCGCGATGGAATAACGCGCATCATACGTGATCCACCACGACGCGAGGGCATACGTGCGGGCTTGCGGCGTCGGCGTCCCCATCATGAAGCAGACGGCGTAGCGGTGCAGTGCCGTATTCGCCAGCAGCGAGTCCGCCACGTAACGCCAGTGGTCGCGCGCGTCCGTCGCGACCCCTTCCGGCGCTCGGAAACAGCTTTCGTGCAGCTCGCCGACGACGTTGGGAGCGCGCAGAAACGCGCCGCCGTACGACGGCAGCCCCGTCCCGGAATCGAACCCGTTGATGAAGAGCGGCCGCGGCGCGACACCGAGGTAGCCGATCCATGCATCGCGGAACTCGTCGTCCGATTGGATCTCCGTACCGGCGTCGTTGAAGTTGTAGAAGAGCGAGCTCCGCGGCGACATGTCACGCGAATGCAACGGGCCGCCGGCGTCGTCGGCCATGAAGTAGTCGAGCGTCGGGGCGCCGTGGACGATGAGGTCGCCGGTCGCGCGCCACGCTCGGCGGGCCGCTGCGGATTTCGGGTTGAGCGCTTCTTGGTATTGAAAGTGGTTGTCGACGAACCGCCGCACCCGCGTCCCATCGCGCCCGTGGAAGAACGCGCTCTCTTCACCGTTGAGCAGCCGCCCGAACGGACCTTCGCAACGGCCGGCGGGCGGCGAAAACGGCGGAAAGCAATAGGCCAAGTACTGCGGGTTCACGTACGCCACCGCGAAATTTCCGCCCGCGCGCTTGAACGCCGCCAGCCGGGCGGTTTCGTTGAGGGCGTCGTCCTCGACGAAGTCGGCGTAGTGCGCCATCAGAGCGGGCGGCACACGCGTATTGATGTCGTTGAGGCCGTAGTAATACCACGTGAGCACGTGAGCGGGAACGTCGGCTGCATCGCACGGCGCCGTCGCCGCCAGGGTCGCGCTCGCCGCCGCGACCGCGATGACGACGGCGAACATTGCGCGAAACATCGCGGTTTACGGCTGTCGCTTCGCGCCGTACACGAGGCTTGCGAGCGCGAGCTTCAGAACGAGCAGCTTCGGTCGCGCAAACTCGATCGCGGCAGCGCGCAGCCCGCCACGAATCATGCGATAGTGCCGTGTGACGAACACGTCGCTCGCATAGCGCGCCTTGTACGCCTCTGGACCGCGCATGAAATCGAAACGTGTGAAGCCCGCTTCGATCGCGAGGCGAATCGCGCGGCCGACGATGCCCTTGCCCGGCGAGAGCTTCTCGTAGGCCTCGTCGAAGCCGATCATGTAGAGCCCGAACCACGCGCGAGTGGTGTCGGTGAAGGCGGTTGCCCCGGCGATTGGTCGGGTTCCGTCCCAGTAGATCACCATGCGCAGGATCCCTTGATCGTATGCGTTCCGGAACATCGCGCCGTACCGCGCTCGCGCGTTGCGCAGGTTGCCGCCCCAGCGCTTGTGGTTGACGACGATCATCGCGTCGACGTGCGCGTCGATATCCGCGTCGCACGGCTCCGAGACTCGGAACTCCGGCAGCGCCTCGGCTAGCTTGCGCTCGACGCGTACGGTATTCACCCGCGTTTTGGCCGTGATGCAGTTCGTGATGTACGCCTCCCACGTGGCGGGCAGCGCGCAAGAAAGGCACTTCGTCTCCGCAGTCGACGCAACGAGTGCTCCACGCGCGACGAGGCGGCGCACCAGCGTGTCGATGTGCGGGTCCGCGACGTCGCAGACGTTGAAGGCGTCCCACGGCTCCGCCAGTAGTGCGTCGGCAAACACCCCGATCGCAGCCTCGGCGCGGTCTGGGGAGGCGATCATCCCGGTGTAGTCAGCCGCGGGATTGCCGCCGAGGAACAGCTCCCGGTCGAGCAGCGAGGAATTTCGGGCGATGGGGAGGTACGCGACCGCTGCGTCGCCGTCGCGCGCGACGAGAACGCTCCACCGCAACCGTGACGTGGGAAGATATGCGCGCAGCCACTTCCAGGTGAGAAAGACGCTCAGGTGCGGATCGAGCTTCTCGAGCGCTTCCCAACGCGGGCGCTCGGCATCGAACGCGTCGAGCGTCGTGATGCGGCGTACTTCCATGCCTTCGCCTCCTACGCGTTCCGTCGCGTCTGCGTCGTTCGAGTCCAAGCGAACGGTCGTATCCATCGTTCCCGTCTAGGAGAGCGCTCTAACGCCGTCTGTGCCGCCCGTCACTGGACTCCGCGTAGAGTTGCGCGACTCGTTCGGCCCAGAGGTCCAGCTCTCCGCCGTGCGCCGGAACCGGCCGCGGCGGCGCAGCGAGGGTCTCACGAAGCGCGTCCGCCAGCGCGCCGGCGTCATTGCGCGCGAGCCGAACGCTTGCGCTGCCCTCCGCTAGCTCGATGGCCCAAGGAAGGTCGCTCGCGACGACTGGGAGTCCGCACGCAATCGCCTCGAGCGCGACGAACGGCATCCCTTCGCCGCGCGACGGAAGCGCGACGGCGTCGACGGCCCAGAGAACCGAGAGCACATCGTCGGTGAAGGGCACGCTGACGACGCGTCCATTTCGCGCCAGATCGGCCACGGTGGCGGCGGGTGTTGCGACGGCGACCACGGTGACGCCGGGTAGCCGCGCCATCGCCCCGGCGAGGATATCCGCGCCTTTGATAACCGGGTCGCGGCCGAAAAACGCGATCGCCGGGCGTCCGTTGAGCCCAAGCTGCGTGCGGGCCGCGTCGCGCTGCGCCGCGTCGGGCCGGTGAAAACGCGCGCCGTCGACCGCGTTGGGGATCACGACTAGTTTCCGCGCGGATGCTCCCATGGCGCGCGCGGCGTCCGCGATCGTTCGCGACACGCACGCGATGGCCGACGCCCGGGCGCCGAGCAGGCCGTACTTGATGCGGCGGCGCGGCGTGATGCGAACGGGTCCGGCGTCCGTCTCGAACGTCGAGTGGACGTGCCACACCAGCCGCGCGCGCGACGGCCAGGTCGCCAGAGTCACCGCAACGAGCCAGTCATGAAAGTGGACGTGGACCACGTCGCCCTTCAACGACGCGACGTAGCGGGCAGCCGCCCGGGGCGCGTTCGGGACGACGTGCACCCCGACGCCGAGGGCGCGCACGTCCGCGTGCCAGGCCGCCGGGCCCACGTCCGGGACGACGACGTCGAACGAATCGCCGCGCGCGATGACGCGCTTGGCGATCGCCTCGAGCGATGGGATGAACCCGCCGCGTTGCACGCCGCCGTATGCGGCGGCCCAGACGATACGCATGCTACGAACCGGTTGCCCGCCGCCGAAGATGGCAAAACGGGGGAATGACCCTTGTCGAGCAAGGAGGCAACCGGTGCGCGTCGCTGTGATCTCGCAGTTCTATCCCCCCGAGCCGCTCGCCGCTGCCAATCGCATCTCGGCGATGGCCAGGGCGCTCGCAGATGCCGGCGACGAGGTCCGGGTGTACACCGGGCTGCCGTCGTTTCCGGACGGCGTCATCCCCGAGGCATATCGAGGGCACCGGCACCTTGTCGAATCGGACGGACGCGTCGTCGTCGAGCGCGTGTGGACATATGCGTCGGCGGCTTCCCCGCTGAACCGCATCCTCAATTGGCTTTCGGTCGCGGCCGGCATCGCGCGCCGCATCATCGCGGTTCGCGAGCGGTTCGACGTCATCGTCGTCTCCTCGCCGCCGATTACGCTCGCGCTCCCCGCCTTCGCGGCGGCGACCGCGCACGGCGCGCCGCTGGTGGTCGACATCCGCGACGTTTTCCCGGACGTGGCCGTCAAGATCGGCGCGTGGAAAGCGGACTCGCCCGTCGCGCGCATCGTCGGCCGCGTGGCCGACGCGCTCTACGCACGCGCTTCGTTCGTCACGTCGGTCACGCAGCCGCAATGCGACGAGATCGTCGCGCGCGGCGTCCCGCCTTCCAAGGTGTGGCTTGCGACCAACGGGTTCGACCCGGTCGTGTCTTCGACCGTCGCACCCTTCGCCGCGCTGCCCGGCGTGCGCGACATCGTCTACGTCGGGAACATGGGCTTGTCGATGGCGCTCGACGGGGTCATCGACGCGGCGGTGCTGCTGAAGGACGATCCGACGATACGCTTCGTGATGATCGGCGGCGGCTCGGCGGCGGCGGGCTTGCGCGCGCGCGCCGCATCGAATGGCCTTTCTAACATGCTTTTCACGGGGCCGCTGCCGCGTGCAGACGCGGCGCGCGCGCTCGTCGACGCCGCCGCGACGGTCGTTCCGCTCATCGCGTCGATCGTCGACACGCTCCCCACCAAGCTTTTCGATGCGATGATCGCGGGCACGCCGATCGTGCTGAGCGCGTCGGGTGAGGCCAAGCGCGTCGTAGAGCGCGCCGATGCTGGGCTCGTCGTTGCGCCCGAAGATCCAGGCGCACTCGCCGAGGGCGTACGAACGCTGCTCGCCGACACCGCCTTGCAAGCCCGGTACCGTGCCAACGGCCCGCCGTTCGTTCGCGCGAACTACGACCGCGCGGCGGTGATGCGAGAGTTCGCCGATCGCGTTCGCGCGCTGGGGCGCAGCTGAACCGAGGTTACCGCCGCGCCCCAGACACAATGTGCTCGGCCGGGTGCGGCTGCGCTACAAGGCTCCTGTAGAGGGCGGTGTAGCGGCGGGCTTGAGTTCGCACGTCGAAATCCACCGTCGCGTACGCCAGCGCGTCGGCGGCCCGCCGCTCCGCGGCAGGCCGATCCTCGATCGTGGCCCGAAGTGCCTCCGTGACAGCCGCCGTCGTGAAGTCGCTCGCGATCGTCCCGTAACGGCCGCCGCCGAGCATCGCGTCCGCGCCGGCCCACGGCGTCGAGACGATCGGTACGCTCTCCAGCATCGCCTCGATGATCGACAGCGGCATGGCCTCGCGCAGCGAGGTGAGCAGCGCGACATCCGCGGCTGCCAGCACGTCGCGCGCGTCGGCGCGGAAGCCCAGAAACTGCACCGTGTCGCGCAGGCCGCGCGCAGCCGCCTGCGTCTCGAGTGCAGCGCGCATCGGGCCGTCTCCGACCAAGATCAAGCGAACCTGCGCGCGCAACGCATCCGGCAGCGCCGCGAACGCGTCGATCGCGAGATCTTGGCGCTTCAATGGAAACAGCCGCGCGACGGCAACGATCGCGATGGAATCCGGGGCGAGATCGAGTGAGGCGCGAACGCGCTTGCGTCGACCGGCATCGGGCTCGAGCGGAGGCACCCCGTTCGGGATCACGGCCACCCGGTCCACGGGCATCGCCTCTGCTTTGGCGACCTGCTCGCGCTGCACGGCGGTGAAGGCGATGAACGCGTTCGTTCGTGGGTTCAGAATGCGATTCAGCGCGGTGAATAAGGCGCGTGGATGCGGCGGGATCAAGTCCGAGTTGTGTTCGGTATGAACGATGACCGGGACACCGGCGAGAACCGCCGCGAGGCGGCCCCAATATCGGCCATGGTGTCCGTGCGTGTGCACCACGTCCGGCCGAAGGCGGCGGAATTCGCGGATCATGCGAAACAGGAAACCGACGTCATGCCGGCCCGCGCGGTCGATCGCGACGACCGGGACGCCGACGCGCTCGCTGGCCTCGGGATGTTCGGAGCGGTTCACGGTGAGCCCGACGAGGTCGACGTCCGGCTCGCTGGTGTGCCGCAGGAGCAGCGCGACGACGTTTTCCGCACCGTACAGGCCCAGGTCCCCGCAGACATGGACGACACGCATGGATTGACTGGTCACTACCCGGTTGAAGGGCTCGCCAACTCGCATTTCGGGTCAAGTCCCGGCCTGGCCGGCTGCGCGCGCGTTAGCTCGGTCGCTTTTGCGGGGACAGGGATCGAGCCATGAGGGACGCCATGCTCACGGTAGAGCACGTCGACAAGTCATTTCCCGTGATGCACGGTTTCGGAGCGATGCTCCGCACGTTGACGGGGCAGCACGTCCCGCGGCGGCAGGTGCTTTTTGACTTGAGCCTGCGCGTGGGGCGCGGCGAGCTGTTCGGTCTGCTCGGCCCCAACGGCGCGGGGAAGTCAACGCTACTCAAGCTGCTCGCGACGCTCATGGTTCCCGACCGCGGGCGGATGACGATCGACGGCATCGACGTCGCCGCGGAGCCCCTTGAAGCGAAGCGCCGAATCGCCTTGTGCGCGAGCGACGAGCGGTCGTTCTACTTCCGCCTCACGGCGCGCCAGAATCTCAAGTTTTTCGGGGCGCTGGTCGGTCTCTCGGGAAAAACCCTGCTCAAGCGCATCGACGAGTGCATCGAGCGAGTCGATCTC
>JALZBE010000206.1 GCA_030947665.1 Vulcanimicrobiota bacterium
GGGTCAAACCGAGTCGACGCTGGACCATGAGATGCTCCGTTCTGTGGCGCCACCCACAACCAGCATAGGTCACACATCGACAAAATACGCTGGACGTTCCCCGTGAAAACGCTGAGAACGCGGCACGACGTGAAGCACGCCTCATTCCAATTCGGCGGGGCGCAGAAGCTTGGTAGCGACGGCGATGAACGGCGTTCCCGTGCGGAACCCTTCGTTGATCGCGCTGCAGGTGACGTCCACGGCAAGGCGGTGAGGACGCGCGCACCGCGACGCTGCAGCCGTCGGTCATCCGCAGCTCTCGGTCGGTGCCGTAATCCGCGCGTAAGACGCGAGCGTAAGCGCCCAGTAAGGCGGCGATGGCGCAATGACGGTGCGCCGGCCGCCCCCGTCATGAGACCGCGGCGACCGGCAGATACACGAGTGCGGTGTTTCATGCGTATTGCCGTCTCGTTGGGCAATGCCGCGAACGAAGATGCGCTTTTGATTACGCGGGCGCAATACTCCGCGCAGACCGCGATGGGTGCGCTATAACCAGATCGTGGACTTCGTTTCTCAAGGAACGCAGCAGTTCGGGGGCCGCGACGTTGCCGCGCTCGGCTTTACGACGACACGACTGACGCAGAACGGAGTCAGTCCAGTCAGCGGGACCGCATTCTACGATCCCCAGCGCCATCTTGTCGTGAAGCTGCACGTGGTCGGCGACGACGATACAACATTGGGCGTGCGCAACGTAACGGTCGACATCGTCTTGCAGTAATGACATCCTGAAATGGGTTCGAATCACGTTGGAGCTACCAAGAAAACCGCGCTGCGGGCGCGGTTTTTTCTTTAGCATTTCTCCAGCGACACTTCCACCCGCCGGTTCAGCGCGCGACCGCTTTCCGTGGCATTGTCGGCGACCGGGCGTGACAGGCCGTACCCTTTCGCCGTCAAGATGTCGCCGGAGACGCCCTGTTGCGTCAGCCACGTCACGACGGAATGCGCGCGCGCGAGCGACAGCTTCACGTTGTAGTCCGCGCTGCCTTGATTGTCCGTGTGGCCTGCGATGGTCCACCGCGAACCCGAGCTGCTCTTCACGAGTTGCAGGATCTGGTTCAGCGACGACAGGCTGTCGGGGCGCAGCTTCGCCGATGCGGTGTCGAAGTGAATGCCGTAGATCGCGACGGTTCCGCTTTGCGGGATCTGGCGCTTGAGGTCGGCGACGCTTTCTTTGTGCCGCTTGAGCTGAAAGTCCGCGGTGCCGTGTTTTCCGGCCGGAACGTCGAGCAGCTGCACGGCACCGTCGTAACCGACCGCACCGGCGTTCACCGACACCAACCCGGCCGGCACGCCGCGCAACGAGCAGTTGCCGTCGGCGCCCGTCGTTGCGGTGACACCGGCCGCCGACACGTTCGCGTTCGCGATCGGCTTCTGCGTCGCAGCGGCAGCGTGATACGGTCGGGCCGGGTCGGCAGCACCGCCGCCCACATCCGGCGGCGCCCCGCGAGTAGGGATTGGCCCCATATGCGTCCGGCAGATGTTCCGGTAGGCTTGGCCAGGTCTCGACGAGCTCAGCACGACAATCCTGGATCGAAAGGCTCGGCAATATGGAGAATATCGTGAATACCACAATGATGCAGCGCGGCCAGAAACGCGCAGCCCTGAAGATGTTGCGCGCCGCCCTGTTGCGCGTTTTCACGCGGCCGTCCGTATTGATCACCGCACGTGCGCGATCCGGGATGGCGCCGACCGCCCTTCTCATTGCCTCTGTTTTCGCGAACAGCCAAGTCGCGCAAGCCGCGCCGCACTTGCCCGGCCAGGCGGCTCCCGCCGGCTTCGCCTCGGCCGATCCCCCAGGGGGCGGGCGCATCATGTACGGAAGCCTCCCGCCGGCAAGCGGCGAGGGCGACGCCTTCCGGAGCGGCCTTCGCACCGCAGACGGGTACTTCGGTCGCTCGCTCACTCTCGTGGGTGCCGTGCACAGCGCGCCAAACGCCTCCGGTCCGCCTTCGATCATCGGACTGTTCCGCGCGACCCTTCGCGGGGTGGCGGTCGGGGGCTTGGCGATAACCTCGGTCGATCCGCAGGGCGGGCCGCGTCTGGCGCTTCTGTTCGACGATGCTCAGCGCGCGAACTCGAGCTTGCCGGGCCTCATGGAGGCACTTCGCTCGATTGGGACCGGCGGCCGCGCCCAGACCCGCGCGCCCCTGCACACCATTACGGCACAAGACAACACGGTCAGCATCAGCATACCCGCCGATTGGACGACGGGCCGCTTGGCGGAAGGTGAGTATCTCGTTCGCGGTCCGGACCAGGCGGCGGTGTATTCGATCGCCCAAGTGGTCGAGTTGGGCGGTCGCGCCGTTGTTCCGGGAACGCCCGCTCTGCCGTACATCGCCGATCCGGCCCGCGCGTTCATCGCCGTTCAGCAGGCGCAGGCGCAAGTTCGAGGCGACGCCGACCCGCAGATCCACTTAGACACAGTCAAGGCGCTTCCAGATCCGCCGAACATGCCTCCCGGTACCAAGGGCACGCTGGTCGGCGGCACAACCATTCTGAAATCCGTCACACGCCGTTTCATGGGCGTCGTATGGGTTACGCCGCCAACGAATCAGCTGGCTTGGCTCCTTCACCTCGATCGCTTCATTTCGGCGCCGGCCGACCGCTTTGCAGCCGACCGCAGCATGATGCTGACGATTCTCAACAGCAGCCGATTCAACGGAAAAGCCTATCAAGTTACGGTATGGAAGCACCTCAAAGAAATGGACGATACAACGAACAAGATGCTGCAGCAAAGCGCGCAATGGCGTGCGGACCAACAAGCCAAATTTCAAGCCTCGATGAACAGCGCGCGCGCCGCGCAGGACAGCATCGACCGTTCAACGGCCGGCTTCGTTCACTATCTCAACGATTCGGCGGTCCTGAACATGGAGCCAACCGGGGTGCATCGTACGCTCAGCGCGGCCACAGCGGAAAGCTTCGTAAAAGCCGACCCGCAGCACTTCTCGATTGTCCCCCTCAACCAGTACCGAAAAGGTGTAGATTACTGATCGGCGCAAATCGGCGTCACGTGTTGGCCGGGTTCGCGACTTGAACTTCCGTTGACGTATCGCACGTCGTGGATCGGCTTCATCGCCATGTGCTTGGGGCTCTTCATGGCGATCCTCGACATTCAGATCGTTTCCGCCGCCCTGCCGCGGATCGCGAGCGCGCTGCGTACGCCGCTCGACGAGCTGAGCTGGGTACAGACCGCGTACCTGATCACGGAGATCATCGCGATCGCCCTCAGCGGCAGGCTCGCGCGCGCGCTCTCGACGCGCTGGCTTTTCGCGGGGGCGTCCCTTGGCTTTGTGTTGACGAGCCTCGGCTGCGCGCTCTCTCCTGACTTCCTGACGCTCATCGTCTGGCGCACGCTGCAAGGGTTCTTTGCCGGAACGATCATCCCGTCGGTGTTCGCGGCGGGCTACAAGATGTTTCCGATCGAGTTGAAGGCACGCGCGATTCTGATCGCCGGCGGCGTCGCGATGCTGGCACCGTCGATCGGGCCGCTGCTCGGCGGGTATATCGCCGAGAAGTTGACCTGGAACTGGCTGTTCCTGATCAATATTCCGATCGGGCTCGCGGTGTCGGCGGTCGTAGCCGGGACGGTGCGCGTCGACCGCGCCGAACGAAACGTGTGGCGCACGATCGACCGCATTGCGCTCGTCGCGCTCTCGGTGAGCCTCGCGGCGCTGCAGACCACGCTGAAAGTCGCACCCGAAGATCATTGGGCAGCCTTGCGCGACTACGTATTGCTGTTGATCACCGCGGTCGCGGGCGCGGTGTTCATTCGCCGCTGCAGGAGCACCGGGGAGGCGCTGGTCGATCTCTCGCCGCTGCGCAACGTCGGTTTTTCGGTGTCGTGCGCGTACAATTTCGTGCTCGGTATGGCTCTCTTCGGCTCGCTGTATCTCCTGCCGCTGTTTCTCGGTTTCGTTCGTTTCCATACACCGCTGGAAATCGGCGTGATCATGACGGTCATGGGCGTGTCGCAGCTCGTCGCCGTTCCGCTTGCGACCCTCGCCGATCGGCATCTGCCGGCGCCCTGGGTGGTTGCTATCGGTTTTGCGCTGTTCGCCGCGGGCGCGCTGGACAATGCCTTTCAAACGCCGACGACGGATTTTGCCGGGCTCCTCGCGCCGCAGATTTTGCGCGGCGCGGCGCTCCTATTCTGTATCCTCCCGATCACGAATAGCGCACTCCAAAATGTCGCCCCCGAAGGCCTGTCCAACGCGAGCGGCTTGCTCAATTTCATGCGTAACGCCGGCGGCGCGGTCGGCATCGGTCTGGTGGACACCATCATCAACGTCAGGCCCCCCGCCATCGCCCACCGTTTGCTGAACGAGCTCACGCGGGGTGAGGTCGCGGCGGCAGCGTTCGTCGGAATCCCGAAGGAGTTGCTGGCCGGCGTCAGTTTGCTCCATGCGGATGCAGCCGATGTCGCCTTCGTAAAACCGATCATCGCACGGGCGGCCGCCACCGTCGCGTTCAACGAGGCCTGGCTACTGCTCGGCGCGATCCTTGCGCTGTCGCTGATCATGGCGCCGTTTCTTTCACCGTCGGGCGTGGCGCCCGCAGTGGAACGTCCACCCTTGCCGGAAGAGGTCGCTTCATGATATTTTCGTCGCCCTTCCAGCGACGCATCGTCGCGCTGCCGCTCGCTGCGCTCGCGTTGGCCACGGCTCAGCCCGCGTCCGCCGCGACGTTGCCGCGACTCGAGGCGGACTCGCTCGGCGGCAGCCATGTCGTTTTGCCGACGGTTTCGGCCGGGAAACCGCTGGTGCTGCTGCTCGCCTTCACCAAGGAGTCGGAAGCCGATCTCAAGTCGTGGTCGCGCAAGCTGCTCGCCGACCGCGTCGCTCAGAACGCGGCAGTGTACGTCGTGGTCGTCGCCGACAAGGCCGCCTTCTTTACGCGCGGTCACATCCGCAAAGTCGTCGAAGGCTCCGCCGTCGGCAGCCAGGCGCAGATCAACAGCAACGTGCTGATCACCTTCAACGGCAGCGGCTGGCGCGAGTTGGTCCCGCCGGGCGACAAAAAAACGGCAGGCATCGTCGTATGCGACGCGAGCGGGACGATTGTGTATGCGAAGCGCGCGCCGTACAACGATGGCAATCTCGCGGACGTAGAAAAGGCCGCAAAGTAGAACTAATTCGCATGGACTTGATCTACGCAAGCAGTAGCGGAACTTCGCCGAATAAGCGCGGTCCGTCGGCCGGCGCTAGCATCCGTCAAGGAGACTTCCATGGTACACAAGATGGCCTTCGTCGCCTACTCGGTTCGCGATCTGCCTGCGGCGAAAACGTTCTATCGCGACACGATCGGGCTCACACCTGGTGACATGTTCGGCGATCACTGGGCCGAGTTCGACGTCGACGGCGTGACGTTCGGGATCGGCAACGGCGAGCCGCTCGGGATCACGCCCGGCACGTCGTTCAGCGCGACGTTCGAGGTGGACGACGTCGCGAAGGAGCGACAGCGCCTGCTCGATCTCAACGTTCCGGTGACCGAGATCCATGAATCGCCCGTATGCTTCAGCGCATTCGTCACCGATCCCGAAGGCAACAAATTCGGCATCCACCAACGCAAATAGGGTTTACGAGCGCCTCGCGCAAGCTACTTTCGCCTTCGAGCAGGTTGCGGGTCGCTTCGGTCAGACCGTCCGTGTAGAGCACGAGCAACGCACCCGGCGAGAGCGCCATGAAATCATTGGTTCCGGACTCACGCTCGTTTCGCAGTCCGAGGGGCAGAAGGCATCGTTGTAAATCTGTACCAGATTCGGTCCCCAGGCAGCTTAACAACGCA
>JALZBE010000665.1 GCA_030947665.1 Vulcanimicrobiota bacterium
CCGCGCTCGGCATCGGCTTCATCCACCGGCGCGGGAAGGTGTCGCTCGACACGTCGATCGGCGTGCTGTTCACCGCCGCGTTCGCGCTGGGCATCTTTCTGATGTCGCGCTCGACGCGCTCGACCGTTGATCTGCAGAACTATCTGTTCGGCAACATCCTGGGCGTTTCGGCGTACGACCTGGCGATGGTGCTGGGCCTCGGGCTCGCCGTCGCGGTCGTCGTCGGCGCGTTGTGGCGGCCGCTGCTGTACTCGTCGTTTGATCCGGTCGTCGCCGAAGCGGCCGGCGTTCGCGCGGGATTCGTCGATTATGCGCTGCTCGTGATCCTCGCGGTCACCATCATCGTTTCGCTGCAGCTCGTCGGCATCGTGCTCGTCGCGGCGCTGCTCGTCACGCCCGCGGCCGCGGCGGCGCAACTCACGAAGCGCTTCGTGCCGATGATGGCGCTGTCGTGCGCGTTCGGCGTGTTTGCCGCGGTCGGCGGCTTGTACGCATCGTACGAGCTGCACGCATCGCCGGGTGCGACGATGGTGCTGCTCGCGACCCTCGTGTTCTTTTGCGCGCTTGCAATCGCGGGCACGCGCCGGCGATTGCTCAGCGCAGTGCGTCGACCGCCGCGCGCGTCTTGATCGACCCGATCCCGGTCACCGCGTCAAAACCGGTCGTCACGGTGCAGCCGTCGGGCTGCTGGTCCGCACAGCCCTTCACCAGCGGCGCGGGCGTGGGCAGCAGTCCTTTGAAGCCCTTGGGCAGCGGGTTGCGGCGCGGGCGCAGCGTGTTGTCTTTCCAGCCGCGGTCGTTCTCGCGCGAGATGTCCCGAAACGCCGCCGGCGACGTGCGCGCGAGGTCGTAGAGGTCGCCGGTCGACAGCAGCCGCCGCCTCGGCACGACGAGGCTGTTGATCGCGGCGAGCTGACCGCCCACCAGCGCGGCGCTCTCGCTGGTGCCGCCGACGCCCCCCAGCCCGTAACCGTGCCAGTATACGCGCAGGTGACCCGCCGCGTCGGCCGACACGTCGGGGACGATGCGGTTCTTCACGTAGGCCGTGGAGAACAGGAAGTCGCCGGGTGCGTTCTGCCACGCCGGCCGCGGCTCGGCGGATATCCCGCCGCCGCCCGCGTGCTCGAGGTCGTTCCACGGGCCTTCGTCGCTGACGCCGTCACGGTCGCCGAGCTGCGAGCCGCCCGCGCAGATCACGTACGGCGACACGCAGGGCCACGCGACGCGCGGTTTCTCGATCCCGTTTTCCTTGTAGCCGTAGGCGCCGTCGTCGCCGGCGGGGACGACGAGCGGGATGCCGCGCACGAGCGCTTCGAGGATCGGGATCGGCGTCGCGCCGTAGCGCGACACCATCGGGCCGTCGACGGGGCCGACCACGAACGGAAACACGATCACCGTCGGATCGAGGTCGAGAGCGCGCGCCAGCGCCAGCGTGCCGTCGTTTCCGCCCGAGCACACGTCGTCGTAGTCGACGACCACGTCGGCCATCGGCGCGGTGGTGATCGCCGAGTCGGCGTCGAGCGCCGCTTCCTGGCCGCGATCGTCGCGCCCGCACTCGCCGGAGATGGCCTTGAACACGAAGCTGCGCTCGGTCACGCGGCGCGCGTCGGCGCCCGGCGGCGCGCCCTCGGCGGCCAGGAACCGGCGCACGTCGTTGAGGTCGAAGTTGTCGGACACGTCCTCGATCAGAACGATGCGCTGGCCCGTGCCGCCGTTCGCGACGGAGTCCGTCATCGAGCGGAAGCGCGACGGCTCGTACCAGTCGCCGCGGAAGTACGTGAACGACGGGCGCGTGTCGGCCAGCCGCGGGACCGTCGCGACGACGGCGCCGCGCACGTCGCGCACCCCGCCGACGGGGATGTTGAGCGGGCCATCGGGCGCGAGCACCGTGCGCATGCCGTCGGTCCACTTCTGCCAGCGGGCGCCGAACAGCCGCTCCGCTTGGTCGATGCGCAGCTGCCCGCCGGCGATGAGCCCGTCGCCGGCGACGGTGACGTCGGTGCCGCCCGCGGCCTTGAGCATCGTGACCAGCGCACGCGCATCGGGCAGCCGGCCGAACCGCTCGACGAAGGCTTCGCGGGTCAGGATGTCGCGGTGCGCGGGG
>JALZBE010000207.1 GCA_030947665.1 Vulcanimicrobiota bacterium
GTGCGACATTGTCAGGCAGTAACGAATGTGAGCTTGATCGCGTCCTCGCCGACAGGATCGGTGCCAACAAGGCGGAGCGGCGGCGTTCGGGCACCGGCGAAGTACGGTTTGCCGCGGCCGAGAACACACGGACGAAAGTAGAGATGATACTCGTCGATAAGACCGAGGTCAGAAAGACTCGCCGCCAGGTCGGGCCCGGCAACGTCGACGACGCCGTCGACCTCCGCCTTCAGCCGGCGAACGAAGGCTTCGAGATCGTCGCCGACAAGCGTGGCATTTGCGCCGACCGCCCTTAGCGAGCGCGATGCAACCCATTTCGGTTGCTTCCGCCACGCCGCCGCGAATTCGTGCTCGCTCGCGCCCCACTCCGGTCGATCCTCGTCCCAATAGCGCATCGCCTCGTACATGCGACGACCGTACAGACTGCCCGCGAGGTCGCGGACGTGGTCGATCCAATAACGAAAGAGCGCAATGCCCGGCGGTGAATGAAGCGGCGGCTCCAGCTCGCCCTCAACGCCGGCAACGTAGCCGTCGAGAGACTGCATCATTCCAAAGACGATCTTTCCCATGTTTACGCAACCTCCGACCAGGCCCAACCGAATTAGGCCTCGGCTCCTGATTTAGGCGTCGACGTCATGTCCCTCTACGATTAGCGCGTCTCAATGCTGCGCATGACGAGCGACCGCGCTGCAGGCGATTCCGATAGGGCGACAGGGCTATTCTGACGACTCGTGGCACCTCGCGCAAATGAGTGTGCCGATCATGAAGAATACGCGTTTCTGGTTCCCTGCGTTCGCGGTGCTGCTTGGTCTGAGCGCGATTTTCGTTGCGCCCGCACGCTCCGCGGCGGACATCGCCGGCACCTGGCAGGCGACGCTGAACCCTGGGGGCCCAACGCCGCTGCGGCTCGTTTTGAAAATCGCCAGAAACGATGCCGGCGGGCTGACCGCGACCGCATACAGCATCGATCAAGTCCCAGAAGCGTTATCGGTCGAGTCGATAACGCTTACGGGTGATTCGTTTGCATTTTCGGTTCCTGAGGTGGGCGGGACGTATGCCGGTAAGGTCAGCGCGGACGGCGCGTCCATCGCAGGAACCTGGACGCAAAAGCGCCCGCGACCGCTCGACTTTCAGCGAGCAACGACCGCAACGGCATGGCCGATCGGGCACGTGCGCTCCACGCAGTTCGTCACCGTCGCGAAAGGCGTGCGGCTCGAGGTGCTCGACTGGGGTGGAACCGGAAGACCCGTCGTCCTGCTGGCCGGCCTGGGGAATTCGGCGCACATCTTTGACGGCTTCGCGGTAAAGCTGCGTGAAAAATATCACGTGTACGGGATCACGCGTCGCGGGTTCGGCGAATCGAGCGCGCCGGCGATCGCCAAGGGCGCCTACGCGGCGGATCGGCTAGGCGACGACATCATCGCGGTGATCGATGCACTGAAAATCAACCGGCCCGTTCTCATGGGGCATTCCATTGCCGGCGAAGAGTTGAGCTCGATTGGAACACGGCGGCCCGAGAAAGCTGCCGGACTCGTGTACCTCGATGCCGCTTACTCGTACGCGCTCTATAACCCCGCGTATGTGGAGCCTACACCGCCGCCAGGAGTGACGCTCCCGCCGGTCTTTCAAGCCGTCGAGGCCGGCCAACAGAGATACACGGGACCCATCCGGGATCCGATCCTAGCGATCTTCGCGCTGCCGCACGACATGAAGCAAATGTACAGAAATGATCCCGCGGCGCAAAAGGCTGCCGAAGACGAAGATCTGGTCAAGACGGGCGCGCAAGTTGAATTCTTTCAGCGCGGGTTGCCGTCAGCGCACGTGGTTCGTTTGGCCCACGCGAATCACTACGTCTTTGAATCGAACCAGGCCGAGGTCCTCACGGAAGTCAACGCATTTATCAGCACCTTGCCGTAGGTTTTTTTCTAGGAGCGTCACTCGGGCCGTACGACCGGACCAGCGAGATTTCCAGGCAGCCCTTGACGCCGAACCCCGCGCCGTAGTACGGTTGGATCACCGTCCACGGAGAGCCGCTCTTTCAAGAGCGGTGTCTTGTCGCGGAACAAGCGGGTTGGGTAGGGTGCAAAAAATGCGGTTGATTCGCTTTCGCGCCGTTTGTGGCGTGGCGCTTTCTGTTGCGCTCATCGCCGAAGGATCGGTCGGCAGCGCGGCGAGCGCGACGCGCGTGCCGGTTGTGGCGGTTGGACAAGGCGTCGGGACCGCGCCGCCGCCGTTGAAGACGCTCGCGCCAACGGTCGAGCAAGCACGCGCAGACGCCGTCGAAGGCCGAGCGCGCGCGAAACGTGAGGCCGACGCATTCATGAATGGGTCACCTACTTATCGCCGCGCACACACGCTGAAGGTCGTCAGGCCGACGCGCGCGGCGCGGGGACGGCGTGGGACGTCGGCACTTCCAGCTGGAAACGATGTCTGCATTCTGATCGGTGACGGCGGGCTGCGGTTCGGCGGCCCGAACTGGATCTGCTGGTTCAACGACGTCGGCGTGTCGATCGACCTGCAGTCGGAATCGAACCCTGCGGCTGCTACGCCGGTGTGGGCGGACCCCGATTACTACTGCCCGTCGCCGACGGCGTTTTCGAACAACAACGACCGGGCCTCGATGCTCGTGACCGAAAATCCCACGTCCGTCGGCGGAGCGTCCTCTTGCAACCGCCTGGACGGTCCGGTGACGAGCACGTTCACGCGTGAATCGACTTCGACAGATTTCGATCACGTGTTGGTGCAAGTGCAGTCGACCTTCACCGTGTGCCTGCACCCGTTCGGCAACAATTGCACGTTGGCGATCATCGACAACATGTACGTCAACCTGCGCACCGGAACACCTTGGACGCAATCCGCCACGCCCTCCGAGCGCGCGTGCGGCCGCTGCAACGGCACGTCCATCGGCAAGCCGATCGACGTCGCGACCGGCGAGCTGTGGAATGAGAAAACGGACCTCGCGCTATCCGGGCCGTTCGGAATGTCGTTCTCGCGCTTCTACGGGAACCAAACGGCGGGCTCGGCGGATCTGGGCGGCACGCATTGGCTGCACTCCTACAGCTCGCGGTTGGACGTCACCGGGCTGAGCTCCGGTGCGGTGACCTACGTCGACAGCCAAGGGATGCCGTACTACTTCACGAGCGTCGCGGCGGGTTCATCGTCGTATGACAACCTGACCGGCATGACGCTGTCGCTCTCGGCGGATGCGAGCACATACACGCTCAAGAGCTTCCAAGGACGGATCTGGATCTTCAATGCGAAGGGTGAGCTGACGCAGCGGCAGGATCGCGTCGGCAACACGCAGGTCGTCTCGCGCGACCCCGCAGCGGGGAACAACGACCGCATCCTCAGCGTCACCGACACGTTGGGCCGCCAGCTGTGCTTCTTCTACGACGCGTCGAATCGCATCACCGCGGTATCCGGGTGGATGAAGCGCCTCCCCTGCCCCGCCGCGGCGCCGGCGCGCTCGCGACGCGATCCCGTCGTGACCTTCGCGTACGATACGGGGACGAACTGCGCGGCCGCAGATCTGTGCACGGCGACGGACGCCGACGGCAAAGCGTGGCACTACGAATACGCCGTTGCGGACGCGACGAATCCACGGAATCTCACCAGGGTGATCGACCCGGTCGGACATATCGAAGAAAGTAATACCTATTCCGGCGTCTTGGCGGTCCATCAAGAGTCCGGGAATTGCCCGACGTCCCCGTGCGCGCAAACCGGGAACGACATCACCATCACGTACCCGACAAACGGGACCGGCGCAGTTCAGATCGTCGACGGCCTCGGCCGCCTCTCGGTCTTGCAGTTCAATCCGCTCACGCTGCAGATCACCTCGATCAGCGGGCCAATCTGCAAGTGCGGCGGCGACCAGACGCGGTACTGGACCTACGACGACGACCAGCGCGTGGTTACCGTGAGCGACGACGGCGCGGACGGCTCGTTCAAGCACACCGTGATGTACTATTACGACCGCGACTCGGGGAGCACGCGATATCCGGGCCCCACCCGCGTCACCGAGCTCCTCGACACGCAAGGCCCCTTGCGTACCACCACGCTGGCGTATTATCCGATTACCGACCCGCGTCACGATCTCGTGCAGACGACGACGGAACCTTCGGCCGACTCACCCGGTCAGACGATGAGCATCCTCGACACGTACTCGACGACGGGCAGACTTACGCAGCGCGCCACGACCGGATTCGTCAACGGTGCCTCCACCGCGTACACCTTGCAGTGGTCATACGACGCGCGCGGCCGCCTCCTGACGGAGACGGGGCCGCGAAACGACGTTTCGCAGGTCACCCGGTTCGCGTACTTTCCCGACAACGACAGCGATTCCGCGCGCGCGGGACAGCTGCAATCCGTCACTGACGCGCTCGGGCACGTCTCGACGTTCGCCTCGGCGGCGGGCTTCACGAGCTACGATCCATACGGTGACGCGCAAAGCATCACCGATCCGAACGGCGTGGTGACGGAACTCACCCACGATGCACGCGGCCGGACGCTGTCGAGCACGTTGATGCCGGCAACTGCCGGCGACGCGACGCTCGTCACACAGTCGCAATACGACGGTGGTGGGCGCCTGACGCGCAGTACGTTACCCGCCGGAAACAGCGTAAAGTACGGCTACGACACGTCCGGCCGGCTCACGCGCATGGTCCGCGAAGACGCATCGCTCGCCGTGCACGAGAGAATGCTGCTCACGTACAACGCCTTCGATCAGCCGACTTCGACGGTCGCGCAGAGCTGTGCGACCCCCGGATCCACCTGTTCCGGCTGGTCCACCACGGCCAGCGTGAGCTATGCGTATTCACCGACGACGTCGGCCCTCTCGCAGATCGTCAACGCCGACGGCACGTCGAAGTCGGTGACGTATTCGCCGCAGGGGGCTATCGCGACGGTCACCGACGAGCGTGGCGCGGCAGGGGTGAACCTGCGCAACACCTACGATCTGGCCGGCCGTAAGACGGAGGTCAGAACGGTCGGGGGCCGCGCGTTTGTCAACACTCTCACGCGATTCGCATACGACGTGCAAGATAACGTCATCAGCGTCACCGATACGAACCACAACGCCACGACCTATCATTACGACGATTTTCACCGTCTCACCCAAGAGACGTCACCTGTGAGCGGCGTGACGACGTATGCGTACGATGCCGACAACAACGTGACGACGAAGGTCAATGCGAACGGGACGATCGCGACGTTCACGTACGACGCGCTCGATCGAATGCTCACGGAAAACGACATGAAGGGCACCGCGTCGGCGGCCGAGGCATGGACGTACGACGATCCCGCACCAGGGCACTTCGGCATCGGGCATCTCGCCACGATGACGGACCCGTCGGGGAGCACCGCCTATACGTACGACCGGCGCGGCAACGTCGTAGTGGAGAATCATAACGTCGGCGGAAATGCATTCACGTACGGGTACGCCTTCGACGCGAACGGCAACAAGTCGGTCGTCAGCTATCCAGACGGCACGTCGGTCAACTACACGTTCGACTTCGCCGACCGGCCGTTCTCCGCACAGCAGGTCACGCCGGTGGGCGTACCCGGCGTGCTGGCCTCGGCGGGGCGGCGTGCGCAAACCGTATCGGAGCTGCGCGCGAAAGGCCTTGCGGCGCCGCCGCATGCTGCGAAGTCCGAGTTGCCGCTGCACCCGGCCGTGATTCTGAACCCCGCGACCCTGCGCTCCCGTCGCACCGTGCCGCAGCCGGCGCGCGGCGCACAGCCCCCGCTCGGAACCGCAACGGTGGCGGCTTCCAAAGGTCGGGCGCCGCTGCCCGGCGCCGGATCCCGC
>JALZBE010000666.1 GCA_030947665.1 Vulcanimicrobiota bacterium
GGTATAGATTTCGGCGCCACGACCGAACGATGCCGGCCCGACACTTGTCGGCGCGAGATTAACGTTCGGATCCCCGCGCTTGATGCACGAACCTCGGATGCAGCTACGGGCGCCGGGCGGCCGTTGTTCGCAGCACGATAAATGCCCAAAGCAAGAAGACCGGCATGACGAAGAACCATCGCTTCTCGGGATTATTGGGCAGCGCGAAATCGATGACGATGACGGCAAGCATCGCTGCCACGCCGACCGCCGCGAGAAAGCGATGCCCCTGCATTGTTTGAAGTTTGCCGCCGTTCTCATCGGGCGCGGCGGCGGCGCAGGTAGCGGCCGCAACGACATTCGCAGCGGCGCCGGCCCGGCTCGCCGCGGCGACGAGCGAAGCGGTCGGCACCGCGGCATCGTGGGCGACGATCGCCTGGGCGTTCTCCGTATCCGCATCGACCGTCAAGACCCCGGGCACGCGCTGAAGCGCTTGAACGATCTTTCCGATCGACGACGTCGGCAGGCCGCTGCCGATACTGAGCGTTGTACGGTTCAGCCCGTCGTCTCGGACCGGATGCCACGGGGAGACGCTCACAACGCCGGAACTTTGAGACCGTTCAGCTTCGGCGACGCCTCGGCTTTCCGATCGAGGATATCGAGGAAGGGTTTGACGATATCGAGCGGCATCGGGAAGATCACGGTCGAATTATGCTCGCCGCCGATCTCCGTGAGCGTTTGCAGATAGCGCAGTTGCATGGCGGCGGGCACTGATGCGAGGATCGTTGCCGCATTGGTCAGCGTCTGCGCGGCCTGGAATTCCGCTTCCGCGTGAATGACCTTCGCTCTGCGGTCGCGTTCGGCTTCGGCTTGCTTGGCGATCGCCTTGACCATGTTGTCGGTGAGCTGAACGTCGCGAATCTCGACGGCGGTAACCAGGATTCCCCATTCTTTGGTGCGCTCGTCGAGTATCTCTTGAACGTCGGCGTTGAGCGCCGCACGCTTGGCGAGCAATTCATCGAGCTCGTGCTGTCCGAGAACGGAGCGGAGCGTCGTTTGCGCGAGCATGTTCGTTGCCGCGAGATATTGCTCCACCTGGATGATCGACTTCTCGGGATCGACGACGTGGAAATACAGCACTGCGTCCACTTTGACGGACACGTTGTCGCGGGTGATGAGATCTTGACTTGGAACTTCGATGACCACCGTCCGCAAGTCCACCCGGACGATCTGTTGGATCCAGGGCAAGAGAAAGATGAGACCCGGTCCACGCGTGCTCGAGAAGCGGCCGAGCGTGAACATGACCGCACGCTCGTACTGCCGCAGCACCCGAAACGACGCGCTAGCGACGGTGAGCAAGAAAAAGACGAGGATGATGGGTACAAGGAACCCAGAGAGCGCGAACATCGGTGAACCTCAGGAAAAGCGTCGAGCAACGTCAGCATAGCGCGAGCGACCTACGGCCGGGTATCGTTGAACTCATGGATGGCTCGCGTCTCCCCTCGCATGCTGCTCGGGTGTCCGGTCTACTCGGTGAAGGAATGCTTTCTGGCAGAAGCGCGGTTGAATAGGATCTAGCATGGGAATGCCACGACCGAGTGAGAAGGCCGCGCACGGTCGGCGGCTTGCCAACGCAAGCGATGCGGCCACGGAGAACGCTCCCGATCCCTCGCCGTGGGAAGCGATGCCCGAGTCAGACCCGGCATATCCGATCGTCACGACGATTCTGGATGTCGTGCCGGCGTCGCGTTGGACGTTTGCGCGGGTTGGCCCGGCCGGCGACCTCGTTTTGGTGTTTGGTTCGCATGCGAACGGGAGGCGACTGGCACAGCTGACCGACGAGTACCAGCGCCAGCGCCTGAAAGCTCCCACGGGGCCGCGGATCGCGGCGACGCTGGGATCGCTCGATGACTTCGCGAGCGGCATCACCCTGTTGTTCGCCGATGCGCGCGCGAACTTCGGTATCCTGACGCTGCTCCGAACCAAGGAGATGGGGTCGTTTACTTCGAGCGAGGTCGGGATGCTGACATTGGCCCTGGACGCCGCCTCCGAGCGCTTCTCCGCGCTGCGCCTGCAACCGTCGCCGCAGATTGCGCCGACGTCTCAGCACGACCCGATGG
>JALZBE010000016.1 GCA_030947665.1 Vulcanimicrobiota bacterium
AGCATCGTCAGGAGCGCGCGCGCGTCGGGCGCCCGGCCGAAGCGCTCGACGAACGCCTCGTGGGTCAGCACGTCGCGGTGGGCCGGATTGCCGGTGTCGCTCATGCGGGCCGCCAGCCCGTCGAGGTCGGCCTTCGGCTGGAGCTCGAAGGCGAGGTGCAGCTGAACGGCGCCGTTGGCGGGACCGGCTTGGTGCAGCCCCGCGAGGGCGCCGAGCGGGACCGGGACGCGGGACGCGGCGGCCCGGACCGTCCCCGGCGCGAACGTGAGGAGAACCGCGAGCGCCACGCAACCAATGAGCCGGCGGGAAAGTTTCTTGGTCAACCGCGTCCTTTCCGAGGGAATACGTACATGGAACGCACCGCGTTCATCCGCAGTCTCGTCGCGACCGTCGGCGTCACCCAGCTCGCGCACATGGCGCCGGCGCTGGCGGCGATCGACGAGCCCGCGATCGGTCGCGAGGTCTTCGTCCAGCTCCGCGAAGACGGCGACCTCCTCTTCGACTCCGCCTTCTACGAGCATTTGAACGAGATCGGCTCGGTCATCGCGGACACGGTACGTTCCCGCTATCCGTATCCGATCCGCTATCACATCGTCCGCGGCGACTCGGCCAACGCGTTCTCGGTCCCCGGCGGCTACATCTACGTCAACGAGCCGCTGCTGCGCCTTGCCAAGAACAAGGACGAGCTGGCCGGCGTGCTCGCGCACGAGACGGGCCACATGGTGCTGCACCACGTCGCGCAGCGCATGGCCGCGCTGCAGAAGAAGAGCACCGTCGCGTCGATCGGCTCGATCCTCGCCCAGATCGTGCTCGGGCCACTGGCCGGCGCCGCGATCGACTACGGCTCGCAGTACGCGGTCGCCGGCAGCGATGCGGCGCAGTCGCGCCACATCGAAGCGCAAGCCGACGAGGAAGGCGCGCGCATCATGGCCGCCACGGGCCAGTTCAACCCGTGGGGCATGGTCTGGTTCTTCCAGACGATGTCCGAGACGTACGGGCCCGGTTCGAACTCTTGGTTGCGCGACCACCCGCTCGACAACGCGCGCATCACCGACCTGGAGAACCAGTTCAAAGCGAACCCCGCCGTGTTCGGCAAGTACCTCGACACGAAGCAGAAAGACGTCGCGTACTGGTAGGTTCGTTTTAGGCGGGGTCGCGGTGCGCGCCGAAGGCGACGTGCGTCGTGCCGGCCGGATCGATCGTGACGTGCAGCGAATCGTTGCCGGGCCGGCCCGCGTCGTCCCAGCCGGCGATCGCGCGCTGCACGCGCGCCACCGCTCCGCGGTCGTCGCCGAAACCGCGCACGACCACATCGACCATGCCGCGCGGCGCGAACACCGCGAGCTCGCCGTCGCCGGCGATCCCGAGCGTCGACGCAAGCCCGTAGAGCGCGCCGCTGCCGACGGCGAGGTTGGGCACAGGTCCGTCGGCTGCGCCGGGTCCTTGCGCGGTGAGGCGGCAAAACCCGGCGTCGTGGAGCCCCAGCCAGACCGCGAAACCGCCCCACACGTCGTCGATCGTGATGCGGCGAACCGGCGGCGTGTCGCGCGGCTTGGCGTGCAGCGCGCGCGCCAGCGCGTGCACGTCGACGGCTGATGCATACGCCGACTGCACGCGCAGCGAGGTGGCGGGGTCGTCGAGTGCGAGCGCGACGCTCTGCGCATTCGCCGCCTCGCCGCGCAGCATGATGAACCCCGCGTCGACGATCGCGTCGCTCTCCAGGCCGCGCGCCGTGCGCGCGAACGCGATGACTTTTTGCTGGCAGCGAATCGTCAACGGTGCGACGAGCCGGCCGCCGTCGCGAAGCTGCGCGAGCCACGCGGGCGGGATCGCGTCGACGCCGACGGTCGCGATGACGCGGTCGAACGGCGCCGCGCCCGGATCGCCGTGCACGCCGTCGGCACACACCGTACGCACGTGCGGATATCCGGCGTCGTCGAGGTGACCGCGCGCCGCCGCGACGAGCTCGTCGTCCACGTCGATCGTGACGACGGAGCCCGACGGTCCGACGAGTTCCGCGAGCACCGCGGCGTTGTAGCCGGTGCCGGCCCCGATCTCCAGCACGCGCTCGCCGCCGCGCAGCGCGAGCATCTCGATCATCTCGGCCATGATCGCGGGCTGCGACGACGAGCTGATCGGGATGCCGTCCTGCAGCTTGATCGCGATCGACCGGTCGGTGTAAACGTCCTCCGCGGGAAGGTCGGGCACGAAGACGTGGCGCGGCACGCGCGCGAACGCGGCGCCGACGCGCTCGCTGCGCACGGAGCCGCGCTCCCGAAGCTCCCGGACGAGCCGCCGGCGCAGCTCGTCATGCGGCGGCGTGTTCACGACGCGCGCACGGCGCCGTTCAGCCGGGGACGCGCAGCACGCGATAGCGCCCGGCGTCGCGCTGGAGGAAACCGGCATCGCTCAGCGCGTCGAGCACCTCCACGGTCGCGGCGCGCTCGTTCTTGTTCGGCATCCCGGCCCATTGCAGCGCGACCTCGTGCGCGTCGAGCACCGCATCGGCGTGCAACAGATCGCGCACGAAGCGTTCGCTGAGCCGCACGCGCTCCATGCGGCGCCGCAGCGGCTCGAGTGCGGCGTCGAAGTCGGCGGCGGCCGCGGGGTCGGGCGGTGTCGCCTCCGCGGGGTGCAGCGCCGCTTCGCCCTCGTCGCTCGACGCGTATTTGTCGAGCGCTTCCATCGCCGCCGCGTCGGTTGCGCTCGGCTCGGCTGCGGGCACGGCGGACGGGGCTTCGCTCGTGGGCGCCGATGCCGGCGTTCGCGCCGGTTCGCTCATCGCGGCTTCGAGCGCTTCGGCGGCGGTGTCGCGTCGGGTGTCGCGCAACATTTCCGCGCCGAGGGCGGGCGCCGAAGCCGGCGCGACGTTCTGCGTGCCGACCAGCGCGGGATTGCGTTCGAGCACGAAGTCGGTCACTCGCGGGAACAACTCGGCGAGCGCGACGAACGCCGTTTGCCACGGCACGGCGTTGAGGACGCGCGGCCGCGTGCGCACCGCCACGAGGATCTTGCGTGCGACGTCCTCGGGCGTGGCCATGATCGACGCGGGCGCGCCCGGCATCCCGGCGCGCGACATGAACGCCGTGTCGACGGCGCCCGGATCGACGTACGTGACGGCGATCCCTTGCGGCTTGAGCTCGCGCCGCAGCACCGACGTCGCCGACCGCGTCGCGGCTTTCGACGGCGCGTACGCGCCGAGGCCACCGACGGGCACGCGCGCGACGCCGCTGCCCAGCATGAACACGATTCCCTTCGATTCGCGCAGCAGCGGCAGCGCTTCGCGCACCAGCGCGACCGGGCCGATGACGTGCGTGCCGAACTGCGCGCGCAGCGCGGCGTCGGTTTGCTGCGAGAGCGCGCCGACCGCGACCTGGCCGGCGTTGTTCACCAGCACGTCGATGCGCCCGAACTTCTCGCGCGCGAGGTCCACGATCAGCAGCGCGTTGGCGGGATCGCTGACGTCGAACACGGCCGTCACAATTTTGCCCTGCTCGTTGCGCACGCGTTGCGCGACGGCGTCGAGCGCGTCCGCGTTGCGCCCGATTGCGAGCACGTCGTAGCCGGCGCGCGCCGCACGCAGCGCCAGCGCGCGCCCGATCCCGGATGACGCGCCGGTGACGACGACGACGCTCATCCGGTCGTCTGCGGCTCGCGCACCATCTGGAGCCACTGCTTCGAGCCGTTGCTCAGGAACGTCACGTCGCCGCCCACGCCCACGAACCGGTAACCGTGCGCGATCATCTGAAGCGCTTGCGGCGCCTCGCGCGCGAGGATGCCCGCGAACTTGCCGGCCGCTTCCGCGGCGCGCGGCACCGCGTCGATCAATTTCATGTACGCCGCATCTTTTTCCCACACGTCGGGCCACGGTTTGCCGCCCGAGAACGCGAGGTCGTTCGGTCCGACGAACACCCCGTCGATCCCGTCGACCGCGAGGATCTCGGCGACGTTCGCAACGGACTGCTCCGTTTCGACCTGCACGAGCACGAGGACCTCGTCGTTCGCGCGCAGGCTGTATGTGCCGGGATCGGCGTTGAACGTGAGGTTCGCGCGCACGCCGCCGCGGCTGCGCTCGCCCAGGGGCGGAAAGCGCGCGTCGCGCACGACGCGGCGCGCGTCGTCCGCGGTGTTGACGACGGGCACCATGATGCCCCACGCGCCGAGGTCGAGCACGCGCTGGATCTGCGAGCTCTCGTTCCACGCGACGCGCACGATCGGCACGCTGTCTTGCGCGCGAACCGCCGTCACCATCGCGGCGGCGTCGGCGAGCGGGATGGGGCCGTGCTCCATGTCGATGAGGATCCAGTCCCAGCCGTGGCTCGCCAGCAGCCCCGCGGCCAGCGGCTCGGCCAAGTTCATCCAGGTCCCGACGACGGTCTCACCGGCCTGCAGCCGGCGCTTCAACGTATTTTCGCGCACGCGTCCGCTTACCGCGCCGCGCCACGCCGTTCCTCGATGGAGCGCACCCACCCGTCGTACAACGTGCGCGTGCTGTCGGGCAGCGTGCGATAGTAGTACGTGTCGGCGATGACGGGCGCATCGTTCGGCGGCAGGACGGTGCGCCGCTCGCGGGCGAACGCGGCGAGCGCCGCGGCAACCGGCTTCTCGCTGCCGTCGGCGCGCACGATCCCGAACGAAAGCTCGTGCGGCGCTTCGTCGAACGGGGGCTCGCTGCGCAGTTCGTCCGCGTAGTCGGCCCAGCACCACCAGTACGCGCCGAGCCGGCCGTCAGCGTGCAAGCGTTCGAGCACGTTCGTGCAGTACTGCGCCATCTCTGCTTCGGTCAGGCACGCATACGTCGCGAGCACCGGATCGTCGGGCGAGATCGTGGGATTCTGCCGTTCATCGGGCAGCGCGACGCGCTCGAACGGCGAGAGTTTGTGCGGCGGGCATGTCGGGTTCCCAAGCTCGCTGAACAGCACGGGCTTCTGCGAGAACGCCGCGGTGAGATGCGCGAGAAACGGCACGACTTCGGGATCGAGGCGGCTGCGCGAGAACCCGCTGTACACCGGGTAGCCGTGCATCGTCGCGAACGCGTGCGGCATGCACAGCATCAAGAAGCGAATGTTGCGGTCGCGGGTGAGATCTTCGCCGTGCGTCCCCACGGTCACCGGGATCGACGACGTTTCTTCGAGTGCCGCGGTGACGCGCCGGCTCCAGTCCGCCGCTTCATACTGGCTCTGCGGCTCGCGCAGGTTGCTGAACTCGTTGCCGAGATCCCAGGCGAGCACCGCGGGGTGCGCGCGCAAACGTGTGCCGACGGCGCGCGCGAACACGAGCTGCGCGTCCAGCAGCGGGCCCTTGTAGAAGTCGCCGATGCCGTAGGGCGATTCGGCGTCGCCGGCGATCGTGCGGAAGCGGCCGTGCGGCGTGCTCGGATCGAGCGCCCACGGCGGAATCCAGTTGACGCCGCTCATATGGCCGCAGAACAGCGTCGGCATCGTACGCAGCCCCGCTTCGGCCGCGATGTCGGCGATCGCTTCCAAGCGCGCGAGCATGTCGGCATCCACTGCGTCGGCCCGCGGCTGGAAGTCGTCCCAGCGCAGGAAAAAGCGCACGGCGTCGAGCCCGAGGGCGGCGATGCGCGCGAAGTCCTCGCGGATCTCGCCGTCATCGAAGCGGCGCCACATCGCCATCGCGCTGCGGCGCGGCCAGTAGTTGACCCCAACCGAGAACCGCACGGAACGAGGGTACCCACCCAGGCGGTCCCGAACGCCGGAACGCGATGAGTGCTGCGCCCCGTGTCGGGATCATCATGGGCTCGAAATCCGATGTGGAGACGATGCGCGCCGCCGCGACGACGCTGGAAGAGCTCGGCGTACCGTACGAGCTGCGCGTAGTCTCAGCGCACCGCACGCCCGACCTGATGTTCCGCTACGCGAGCGAAGCGAAGGCGCGCGGTATCGAGGTGATCATCGCAGGCGCGGGCGGCGCGGCGCACCTGCCAGGCATGGTCGCTACGAAGACAAACCTGCCGGTGATCGGTGTTCCGGTGGAATCCAAAGCGCTCAAAGGCCTGGACTCGCTGCTGTCGATCGCGCAGATGCCGGCGGGCGTCCCCGTGGCGACAATGGCCATCGGCGGCGCCGCGAACGCGGCGCTGTTCGCGGCGCGCATCCTCGCGCTGCACGACGCCGGGCTCGCGCGCAAGCTGGATGCTCGCGTCGCCGGCATCACGGCGGAAGTCGAGGCGATCGAACTGTGATTCGCACGATCGGCATCCTCGGGGGCGGGCAGCTTGGGCGCATGCTCACGCTCGAGGCGAAGCGGATGGGATTTCGCGTCGTCACGCTCGAGCCGTTTCCCGATTCACCGACGGGGCAGATCGCCGACGAGCAGATCGTCGCGGCGTACGACGACTTGCGCGCGATCGGCGAGCTCGGCGCGCGCACCGACGTCGTCACGTACGAGTTCGAAAACATCCCGCTCGAGTCGGTGCAGGCGCTCGAAGCGGACCGGCGGATCGTCCATCCCGGGTCGAGCGCGCTGCGCATCACGCAGGAGCGCATCTTCGAGAAGACGTTCGTGCGCGAGTGCGGCATCCCGACCGCGGAGTTCGCGCCGGTGCGCACCCCGGGCGAGCTCGATGCCGCGGAACAATCGATCGGCTATCCCGCAGTCCTGAAGACGACGCTCGGCGGTTACGACGGCAAAGGGCAGTGGGTCGTGCGCTCCCGAGAAGACGCCGAGGGCGCGTGGGCCGCGGCGAAAGGCCGCGCACTGATCTGGGAACGGCTCATTGCGTTCGACCGTGAGCTCTCGATCATCGCGGCGCGCAACGAAGACGGCCAGATCGTCGCGTTCCCGGCGTCCGAGAACCAGCACGACGAGGGCGTTCTCGCGACGACGATCGTCCCCGGGCGTACGACGCCGGCGATCGCCGAGCGCGCGCGGCGCTACGCGACCACGATCGCCGAGCGGCTGGAGATCGTCGGGACGTTCTGCGTAGAGTTCTTTCAGGCCGGCGACGAGCTGCTCGTCAACGAGATCGCCCCGCGCGTGCACAACAGCGGGCACTACTCGCTCGACGCGATGCAGATCAGCCAGTACGAGATGCACGTGCGCGCGATCTGCGGGCTGCCACTCGTGGAGCCGCGGCAGTTCCGTCCAGCGGTGATGGTCAACGTGCTGGGCGGCGGCGCGGGCGATACGCTCGCCGGCATCGGCGATCTGCTGCGCGAGCGCGATCTCAAGCTGCACGTGTACGGCAAAGCGCACGCGGCGCTGCGCCGCAAGATGGCGCACTTCACCGTGCTCGGCGACACGGTCGACGACGCACTCGCCAAGGCGGAACGCGGGCGCGGTCTGCTGCACTGGATCGACGACCGCGCGGCAGCACTTCGGTGAACGAGCTACCGACGTGCTCGACGTCATCGCGCCGGCGAAGCGCCGTAACCTGCGCGAGGCGTGTACGGACCGTGCGCCGGGCAGCGTCATTCGCGTAGGCGGGACGGTCACGCTGTTTCGAATCGGCGACCGTACCGCCATGACCGCGGGATTGGGCCGAACCGGTAAAGCCTTGGCCTCGGTACGAGGAGGGCGACTCGGACCGGCGGAAGCGCGTTGAATGCGTTCGGTGAAGGCATCGTTAGCGCTCGTCTTCTTTGCCGGTTCGTTCGGCGCGGCGGGCGCCGCGGGCCCCGGGTTCTCCGACACGATCTGCCCCGGGGCCACGCAGTATGTTTTGGGCGTTGGGAAGCTCCGCCAGGACGCCCCGCCGCAGCAAATCTACGACGCCGCTCAGGCTGCGGTGGACGCATACGAGCAGTGCTCGAAGGACAAGCTTTCGAACGGCTATCGCGAGCCCCAACACTACGCCGACACGCGCGCCGCCGGGCTCGCCGTCATCGCCGCCCGCGCGCTGGTCGCGCTCAACCGAAGCGAGGATGCGCGGCGGGAGTTGCTCCACTGGCGTCCGCTGGTCCAGCAGGTCGTCGATTGGAAGTCCGAGACCCAAACCACCAAGGACGATCACTACCACGCGATACAGCCGTCGCCGGACGAAAAGCCCGTCCTGCCGGACGTGCCCACGATGAGGAACAGCGTGACCGCGGGCGATCACCGCGGGTCGCTGTACCGCATTTCGGCCAAGGAGATCGTCGCGGCGATCGACACCCAGGTCGCGCAGCTCACGCCGGAACGCGAGCGACCGCTCAGGCAGGGCCAGAGCACCCCCGCGCCCAGCCCGAGCCCGAAGGTTTGAAGCGATGCGGACTCTGACGGCACTTCTCGCGCTCGCGCTCGTTACCGGTTTGCGGCAACCGCTGTCGGCGCGACGGAGCCCGGGTTCTGCGACGCTCGGCCGTTCCTACGTGACTTGAAATTCGTCGGCCGCGAGATAGTGCCGCGGCTTGGGCGGAATGTCGGTGAACGCCATGGGGCGGTCCCACCAGTCGTGGCGGCGCCAACGGACCTGCTCGTCCGTCGGCGGGGGCGGCGTTCGCAGGCGCAGCGCCTCCGCGTACGCGTACGCGTAGCGGTCGACCATGCGCGCCACCGAGAACGTCGACTCGACGTGCGCGCGGCAGGCGCTGCGCGACAAGGCGGAGAGGCGCGGCACACGGCAGGCGGCCCCGGCGACGTCATCGCACAGAAAGCCCGTCACACCGTCGACTACGATCTCGGGGATCGAACCCATGCGCGCGCCGAGCACCGGCGTGCCGCACGCCATCGCTTCGATCAGCGTGAGGCCGAAGCGCTCGGGGCGCGTCGTCATGTGCACGAGCGCGAGCGCGCCGCCGACCAGCGCGTCGCGCGCCGGTCCCTGCACGTGGCCGAGAAACTGAACCGCGTCACCGTCGATGTGCGGCGCGACGAGCTCGCGAAAATACGCCTCGTCGTGCGGGATGCCGGCCATCTTCAGGCGCACGCCGGCGCGTTTCGCGATCTCGATGGCGAGGTGCGCGCCCTTTTCGGGATGGAAGCGCGCGAAGAACAGCAGATAGTCGCCGGCAGCGTCACGGTACGTCCACTCGGCGGGATCGATGCCGTTGTAGGTCGTCGCGAGATACGACAGCCCGGGGTCGCGGTCGGCGTCGCTGATCGAGCAGTAGAACGAGCGTGAGGCGCCCGCGTAGTACGCGCCGAGAATCGGCGGCGACGAGAAGCCGTGCACGGTCGTCACGACCGGCGGGTGTGACGTCGCCAGCGCGTAGAGCAGCGGCTTCCAGTCGAAGTTGTTGTGGATCAGATCGAACTCGGCGGCCCGTGCGAAGCACGACGCGACGTGCAACTCGCCGCAGACCTCGCCGTTGAGCGCCGGATCTTCTTTCAATCCCACGGGGACGACTGCCGCGAGCTTCCCCGGGCTTGAGGAGTTCGCGGTCGCGAAAAGCGTCACGTCGGCGCCGCGCGAAATCAAGCCGCGGGCGATGTTGTACGCGACTTGTTCCCACGGCCCGTAGCCCGGCGGCGGCGTCGGCCACGAGATCGCGCCTAGAATCGCGACCTTGAGGCCGGTCAGATTCATGCGCGTGCGTGCGCGACGACGCCGGCCTTGATCACGACGCGCGGCTCGCGCAGCGCGCGCACGTCGCTGCCTGCGTCGCCGCCGAGGAGCAGCAGGTCGGCGGGCCGGCCCTCGGCGAGCACGCCCGCGTCGACGCCGAGCAATTCCGCGGCGGTGCTCGTCGCCGCGGTGAGCGCCTGCTGCGGCGTCATCCCGAGAACCGTCGACATCAGCTCGACTTCGTACGCGTAGTTCTCGTGACGGTTGTAGGGCGTCCCCGCGTCGGAGCCGCCGGCGATCTTCACGCCGGCGCGCCAGGCTTTGCGGATGTTGTCGCCGGCACGTTGATAGATCTCGGTCGCTTTGCGCACGACGTAGTCGGGCTGCGTGCCGCCGGCGATGTTCTCGTAGATGCACCACACCGCCGCGAGCGTGGGCACGAGGTATGCGTCGCGTTCCTTGAACAACGCGATCGCCTCGTCGTCGAGCAAGTGGCCGTGCTCGATCGACGTCACGCCGGCACGCAGCGCGTTCTTGATGCCGCTGGTGCCGATCGCGTGCGCGGCGACGCGCATCCCGTGCGTCTTCGCCTCGTCGATGGCCGCGCGCATCTCCTCTTCGCTGAGCTGGTCTTGGCCCGGCACCGCGCCTTTGGTCAGCACGCCGCCCGTCGCGATCAACTTGATGCACGTCGCGCCCGCCTTGCGCTGCTCGCGCACCGCCTTGCGCGCGTCCCACGGACCGTCGGTCTCGCGGCCCAAAAAGAAGCCGTGACCGCCCGTCATGCAGATCGCGCGCCCGGCCGGCACGATCGTGGGACCAACGTGCTGCCCGCTCGCGATCGCGTCGCGCAGCGCGACCGCGTTGGACTCCGAGCCGCCGAGATCGCGGACCGTCGTGACGCCCGCTTCCAAAGCGAGACGCGCGTTGCGCGCGGCGTCGAGCGTGCGTTCGGTGGGCGTACGGATCAGAAAGAACGTCTGCGTGTCGGGCTCGCCGTTCACTTCGAGATGGACGTGGCTGTTGATCAGCCCCGGCACGACGGACGGCGCTTCGTACGTGCGCTCGGCGTTCGCGCGCTCGTCGTTCGCTGCGATGCCGGCGACGCGCCCATCCTCGACGACGACGGTGACGTTCTCGCGCGGTGCGGCGTCGGTGCCGTCGTAGAGCTTGCCGGTGCGAATCGCGAGGCGCATCGCCACAGGCTACGCACCGCGGTCCCGGTCGGCCTCCTCCGCGGACGGAGCGCCCGAGCCAGGGAGGGTTTCGCAGTCGCGGCGAATCCGCCCGTTCAGCGCCATGAAAGCACGTCGCTCGTTGCGAGCACTCGACCGCGGCATTCTGGGTGGCCTCGCACTCGCTGCGCTGCTGTGCGGTTGCGACGTGATGGGTGGCGGGCCGAGCGTGGCGCCGCCGAGCAATACCGCCGTCACGCCGGCGCCGCCCACGCCGACACCGAGCGCTTCGCCTACGGTTTCGCCGGCGAGCTCCGCTCGAAAAGCGAACGGCGCCGGCATTCGCTGATCAGCGCCGCGCGGTTGTCCACGGAAAACGCCTTGAGCAGCGTGGACACCGTGTTGCGGATCGTTTGGGGCGAGCGGCCGCGGATGGCCGCGATGTCCGCGGTCGATCGGCCGTCGTAGAGCAGCTCGAGGACTTCGCGCTCGGCCCGCGTGAGCTCCGCGAGCAGCGGGTCGTCGCGCCGTTCCGAGGCTTTCGTCGCGCGAACGCGCAACCATGATTCGGCGGGGAGCCGGGCGACGTGCGCATCGACGTACCGCTGCGCCGACTCGTCGGCGTTGAGGTCGACCAGGCTCAGCGCGGCGACGACGGCGCGGCGGACGGCGCCGGTGTCGCGGAACGCGCGCAAGGCGTCGCGATACCCGTGCTGTGCGGAGAACGTGTCGCCGTTCGCGTCGGCGACGAGCGCTTCGACGTACGTCAAATAGCCGCGTTCGAGCGGCTCGTCCGTCAACACGGCGAGCTGGGCCGCCGACAGCGCGTTCAGCCGTTCCAGCGCCGACGCCGCGCCGGCCGCGTCGCCGATCGACGCCAAGGTCGCGACGATGACCGCCGGGAGATTGACTTCCTCGAACGCGTGCAGCGCGCCGATGTCGATTGCATCGAACTCCGCGCGAATCGTCGCGGCGAGATCTTCGTAGCCGAGCAGCTCGTCGTACGCGAGCAGCACCGCGGCGCGCCGGCAGTGCGCGAAGATCCGAAACGCATCGGACGGTGCCGCGGCGGCCGCCTTGCGCGCGGCCTGCAGCGCATCACGCGGGCGCCCGTAGGTCTCGTCGCCCATCGAGCGGTTCATCTCGTGCCAGAAACGGTAGTACGCCATCGCTTCGCCGTCCCACGCGATGCGATCCCCGCGTTGCCGCATCGCGTCCCAGCGCGCCTCGTCGAGCAACTCGACGGCGATGTTGCCGAGGGCGGTCACCACGCTCGCCTCGGTGAACCGATCGCGCTGGCGCGAGCGATCCAGCTGCGCGAGCGCCGATTCGAAACACTCCGCCGCTGCGCGAAAGTCGCTGCGGCGCTTCGCGATCCAGCCGCGTAATTCGAGCGCACGTGCGAAGACGACGTCCGCGCCGGGGTCGACACGTTCGAGCTCGGTCTCGGCGCCGCCGAGATCGCCTGCGCTGTAGCGTGCGAGCGCGAGCCCGAGCGCGATCTCCGAGCGCAAGGTGACGTCCGCTGCGCCCGCTTGGCGAGCGGCATCGTGCAACACGGCGAGACCGCGCTCAACATCGCCGCTTCGAACGTACGCCGTTCCGCGGAGCATCGTTGCGACGGGCTCCTCACGGCGCTCGCCCGCGGCATCGAATCGTTCTGCGAGGACCGCGATCGCTTCAGGCGCGCGGCGGAGCCGCAGCAGCGCGCGTGCGCGCAGCAGCACGACCGCGTCATCGCCCCCGGAGTCGTCGCTCGAAACGCGGGCGCAGAGCGCGAGAGAGCGCTCGGCATCCCCATCGAGCCAAGCCCGCTCGGCGTCCGCGAACCGTACGCGCTCCACCATCATTCATCAGGGTCGTTCGGGATGAACGTACCGCTAGCATCCGTCGCGCCGGTCGAAGATACTGGCGAAGATGAGTCGTCGCCGCGGTTCCAGACCGCTGCCGTCGCTGGCCGTCGGTGCGGCCGGCATTGCGCTAGCGGCCTGCGGCGGCGACTCGTCCACGTCCGGGGTCTTTCCAATCGGCCCCGCCGGGCGGCATCGCGTGCAAACGACGGCAGCTTTCACGACGCAGTATTCAGGACGCGTCGAGCGTTTATGCGTTCGCGGATGGGAGGCGGGTCGTGCGGGCGTCTACTGCTTCCAGCGCGGTATAGACGCGCGAGGCGAGTGGGCGGCCTAGCTTCGCGGCGATGAAGCGGGATGCGGTGCGGAGCTTTGCGAGGTCGATGCCCGTCTCGATCTTCATGCCGTTCAGCAGGTAGAGCAGGTCTTCGGTCGCGCAGTTGCCCGTGGCGCCCGGTGCGAACGGGCAGCCGCCCAGGCCGCCGGCCGACGTGTCGAAGATGTGCACACCGCATTCCAGCGCGGCGAGCGTGTTGGCGAGCGCCGTTCCGCGCGTGTCGTGGAAGTGCAGGCCCAGCCGGTCGAGCGGGACGACGCGCAGCAGCGCACCGACCACGTCGAACACCTGATTCGGCGTGCCGACGCCAATCGTGTCCGCGACGCTCAGCTCGTCGACGCCGAGCTCCAGCAATTTCTCACAGACGCGCACGACGTCCGCCACGGCGACGTCGCCTTGGAACGGGCACCCGAAGGCGGTCGACACCGCTGCACGCACCCACATGCCGTCCGCTTTCGCGCGCTTCACCACACCGGCGAACGCCGTCACCGACGCGTCGATCGTCATGTTGATGTTCGCCTTCGCGAACGCTTCGGACGCGGCGGTGAACACGGCGATCGCGCGCACGCCCGCGTCCATCGCGCGGTCCAGGCCGCGTTCGTTGGGCACCAGCACGAGATACGTGCGGCCGTCGTCTTTGCGGATGCGGCGGAACACCTCGCCGGCGTCCGCCATTTGCGGTACGTGCTTCGGGCTCACGAAGGACGTCGCTTCGAGGATCGGCACGCCGGCGTCGGAGAGCAGGTCGCAAAAGCGCACCTTGTCGTCCGTCGAGATCGGCACCGGCTCGTTCTGGAGCCCGTCGCGGGGGCCCACCTCGCAGATCGTGACCCGCTGCGGGGCGGCGCCGAGCGGATTGGTCATGTGACGGGCTCCTTTCGCAGAAACCGAGCGATCATCTCCACGACTTGCGGCCAGATGACGTCGTCGTGCTTGAAGCGGCGTGTGATCGTCGCGAAGATGTTCTGCACCGCGCCGAGGTTGAGGTGGTTCGCTTCGTCCTGGTCGATGGTCACGACCGGCATCGCGCCGTCGAG
>JALZBE010000208.1 GCA_030947665.1 Vulcanimicrobiota bacterium
CCGGGGCCGGCAGCGCGGCGGCGGTGTTCGGCATCCCTGCGTACATCCCGCGCATCGGCGAGGCCGCCGACAGCATCAAGATCGGGCTGCTCGAACCGTACACCGGCGTGTACGCCGGACCGGCGGAGAACGAGACGCACGGCTTCGAGATGGCCGCCGACGCGTGGAACAAGCGCGGCGGCATCATGGGCCGCAAGATCGAGCTCGTGAAAGAAGACGAGGCGAACGATACCAGCATCGCCGCGCAGAAGGCGCGAAAGCTCATCAACCAGGACAAGGTCGCGGCGCTGGTCGGCACCGTGTCGAGCGGCGTGTCGCTGTCGGTCGCCGGCGTGGCGGCAACGACCGGCACGTTGTTCATGGATTCCGGCGGCCACAGCGACGACGTGACGGGCAAGAGCTGCCATTGGAACGTGTTCCGCACCTGCCACAGCACGTGGATGGAGACGCACGCGACGGGCTACGCGCTGCAGAAGCGCTTCGGCAAGAAGTGGTTCTTCATCACGCCGGACTACGCGTACGGGCATTCGCTCGAGGCCGGCTTCAAAGACGTGCTCGCGCACAACGGCGGCAGCGTCGTCGGCAACGAGCTCACGCCGCTGGGCACGACGGACTTCAGCTCGTACCTCACCAAGATCGACGCGGCGAAGCCCGATCTCGTGCTGGTGTTCGTGCAAGGCGAAGACTACACCAACTGCCTCAAGCAGATGAACCAGTTCGGGCTGCTCAAGAAGTACCCGGTTGGCGGGCCGCAGGTGGAGCTCGAGGCGCTCTACGGTTTACCGCCCGAAGCGCGCGGCGGCTACTGGGGCATCGAGTGGTATTACAAGAGCGACAGGACCCTGGGCAAGAACAACAAGCTCGCGCATCAGTTCGTCGCCGACACGCTAAAACGTACGGGCGGCAAGCCGCCGACCGCGCGCAACGCGTTCGGGTACGTCACGCTCGACCGCCTCGCGCAGGCGATGAACGACGCGAAGAGCGTCGATCCGGTGAAGGTCGCGCGTGCGATCGAAGGCACGCACTTCAACTCGATCTTCGCCGGCTCTGGCTACTACCGCAAGGAAGACCATCAGCTGATGTGGCCGATGTGGGTCGCAAAAATCCGGCCCAACGGCACGCCCGGCGACAAGTACGACCTGTTCGACGTCACCGACATCAACGCGGCCGAAGCCGTCGAGCAGACGATCGCGCAGAAGCAGGCAGTCTGCAAGCTGGGCTATCCCGGCACCTGATCGCGCGTGATCGAGCACCTCGGACCGCAGCTCTTCAACGGCCTCGTGCTGGGCGCGTTCTATGCGATCGTCGCGCTCGGTCTCTCGCTCATCATGAACCTCACCGGCACCATCAACATGGCGCACGGGAGCTTCATGACGCTCGCGGGCTACCTCGCGTACTCGATGGTGCTGCGCAACGTCCCATTTGGCTGGGCGTTGATCCTCGCGCCCCTGTTCGCGGTGGTGGTGGGGGTCGTGGTAGAGCGGACGCTGGTGCGCCCGCTCTACAAGCGCGAGCCGTTCTACAGCCTGCTCATGACGTTCGGACTTTCGCTCATCGCCGAGGAAGCGTTTCGGCTGATCTGGGGTTCGAACGGGGTGCCGTTCTCGCCGCCCGCGTCGCTGGCCGGTGCGGCGAGCCTGGGCTTCATGCAGTTCCCGACGTTTCGCATCTTCATCGTCGGCGTACTCGTCGTGGCGATCGTCTTGCTCGCGCTCTTCCTCACGCGTACGCGCTTTGGGCTGCGGCTGCGCGCGGCGGTACAAGACAACGAGATGATCTCCGCGCTGGGGACCAACACGCAGCTGCTCTACGCGGTGAATTTCAGCCTCGGCATTTTCCTCGCCGGAATCGCGGGCGTGCTCGCGGCGGGCATGCTCGGCCTCTCACCCACGAGCGGGAACGCGCTGCTCATGCCGGCGTTCGTCACCGTGATCATCGGCGGGATGGGTAGCCTGTTCGGCAGCATCGTCGGCGGCCTGCTGGTCGGCATCGCGATCTCCATGACGACGCTGTTCATCCCGGCCGCAAGCGAGGTCGCGATGTACGTGCTGATGGCGATCGTGCTGCTCGTGCGGCCGCGCGGCCTGTTCGGCGAAGAAGGCATCTTCGGGTGAGGGTTCCCAGGGAGCTGCTCATTTCGGCAGCGCTGGTGGTGCTGTTCTGCTTCGCGCCGTGGGTGTCGCCGGTCGCGCACGTGGAGCTCTCGACGGTGAGCGAGCTGTTCGTGACGGCGATCGCCGTCATGAGCGTCAACCTGCTGCTCGGCTATACGGGTTTGCCGGCGTTTGGGAACGCGGCGTACTTCGGGCTCGGCTTGTACGGGGTTGCGCTGTCGCTGAAATACATTCCGCACGTGGATTTCGTCGTCGCCGTCCTGGTCGGAATGGCTTCGGCGCTGCTCGGCGGGCTGATCCTCGGGCCGTTTCTCCTGCGCCGCCGCGGCATCTATTTCGGGCTCTTGTCGATCGCGTTCGGCCAGGTCTTCTACTTCATCGCGTACCGCTACACCGACGTGACGGGCGGCGAGGACGGCATGCAGATCGCGCGCCCCTACGCCGGGCTGCCGTCGGCGCACGTCGTGGTGAGCGACTTCGGTTTCTATTACGTCTCGCTCGCGCTGTTCGTCGTGGCGCTGATCGCATTTCGCACGATCGTTCGCTCCCCGTTCGGCCGCACGCTCATCGCGATTCGGCAGAACGAACCCCGGGTGCGCTACCTCGGGCTCAACACCGACCGCTTCATCTTCGTCGCGCTGCTGATCTCCGCGACGATGGCGGGCTTGAGCGGCGCGCTGTTCGGTCTGCTCATCAACTTCGCGGCGCCGCTCCAGCTCGACTGGCACCAGTCCGGCAACTTCGTGCTCGCGATGATCTTAGGGGGCGCCGGCACCGTCTGGGGCTCGCTCGTCGGCGCGTTCATCTACGTGATCGGCAAGGACGTCATCTCGACCATCACCCCAGCGTGGCAAATCTATCTCGGCGCGTTCTTCGTCGCATGCGTGCTCGGCTTCCCACGCGGCGTGTTGGGGACGCTGCAGTCGCTCATGCGCCGGTCGCCCCAAACGTTCGCGGAGGACGACGCGCATGTCTGACCGGATCATGCTCGAAGCGACCGGCATCTCGAAAGTGTTCGGCGGCGTGCGCGCGGTCGACGACGTGTCGCTGCAGGTCCGCGAAGGCACCATCCACGCGCTGATCGGCCCAAACGGGGCCGGGAAGACGACGTTCTTCAACGCGATATCGGGCTTCATGTTCCCGGAGCGCGGCACCGTGCAGTTTCTCGGTACGGACGTGACGCGGATGATGAACTGGCGCCGCATCGCGATGGGGATGGGGCGCACGTTTCAGACGCCGAGCATCTTCCCCGAGCTCACGGTCGACGAGAACGTGCGCCTGGGCGTGAACGCGCACGCGAAACAAGCGTTTCGCCTGCGCGCGCCCAGCGGCGATGCGAAGGCGGCGCTCGACAAGCGCGTCGACGAGCTGCTTGGGTTCGTGAACCTCACCGCGCAGCGCGATCGCCCGCTCTCCGAGCTCGCGCACGGCTCTCAGCGCTTGTGCGAGATCGCGATGAGTTTGTCGACCGATCCGGTGCTGGTGCTGCTCGACGAGCCGATGGCGGGGCTCGCCGAAGCCGAGACCGAGCGCATCATCGGCGTGATCCGCGACCTGCGCGAACGGCTCGGGCTCACGGTGCTGTTCGTCGAGCACAACATGCGCGTGGTGCTGTCGCTCGCGGACCGCATCACCGTGCTCGACCGCGGCAAGCTGCTCGCCGAAGGCACGCCCGAAGAGATCGCCGCGAACCAAAGCGTGCGCAGCGCGTACCTCGGCGAAGGAGTTTTGGATCATGTCTGATCCGCTGCTGAGCATCGAGGGGCTGTTCACCAACTATGGCAAGATCCGTATTTTGCGCGACGTGTCCCTGAGCGTCGGCGAAGGCGAGGTCGTCGCGCTGCTGGGGCTCAACGGCGCGGGCAAGACGACCACGATGCGCAGCATCCTCGGCCTCACGCCGCCGCGCGCCGGCAAGGTGCGCTACGACGGACGCGACATCACCGGCTGGCCCGCGTACAAAGTCGCGCGGCTCGGCGTGGGCTACGTCCCCGAAGGCCGCCGGATGTTCAAGGACCTCACCACGCTGGAGAATTTGCAGCTCGCCGAGAACGGGCGCGGCGGCGCGTGGACGATCCCGCGCGTGCTGCAGCATCTGCCCAAGCTCGCGGAGCTGCGCTCGCGCAAATCGGGCCGGCTGTCCGGCGGCGAGCAAGAGATGCTGTCGATCGGCCGCGCGCTCGTGTCGAACCCGCGGCTGCTGCTGGTCGACGAGCCGTCGCAGGGCCTCGCACCGCTGATCGTCGAGGAAGTCTACCGCATCCTGAGCGAGCTCAAGGCGACGGGTGTGTCGATCTTGCTCGTCGAGCAGAACGCGCTGCTCGCGCTGAAGATCGCCGACCGCGCGTACGTGCTCGACAGCGGCCGTATCGTTCACGAAGGCGCCGCGGCGGAGCTCGCCGCCGACCAGAACCGTATTCGCACCCTCATGGGCCTCGAAGTCACCGCACGCTAGAAGGAGATTCATCATGATCATCCGTTCGTCGATCGCCGCCGTGCTCGCCGTGTCGTCGTGTCTCGCCGCCGCCGGCGCCGCCGAAGGCGTGCGGCCGGCCGGACCTGTCATCGTCGCCCTCAACCCGCAGCCCGAACCGCCGGGCATCGTCGCGCACGTATCCGGTTACGTGATCGTCGCGCTCAATCCGCAGCCCGAACCGCCGGGCGATCCGGCTCCGAAGTTCAAAGACTACGCGACGACGAGCGGAATCGTCCATGCGTCGCGTGCCGAAAAAGTGGCGCTGAACCCGCAACCCGAACCGCCGGGGATCGTCGCGTTCGACGCTCGCCGCTTGCTGCCGCCGGGCCCGTGCCGCACCCTCCTGGTGACCGTCGACGCGGAGGGCGCGCGCATGCCGTACACGACACACGCCGTCGACACGGCCGAAAAAGGCAAATGCGCGTACAAGGTCGTGACGCCCGGAGCAAAAGCCGGTAGCCGGGCAGCGGTCAAATTCTCGCGGGACTAAAAATCCGCACGATACCGTTCTTTGTACTATATCTTTAGTTGACAAGTCGCGGTCCGCCGGTTAGGATACGGCAAACCGTGAATGTTTCGTGCCGCATCCTGCGCTTGGTTGTCGCCGCTTTCGCCGCGGCATTTTTGGCATACGCGCCACCCGCGGCGCACGCGGCCGACGTCACGACCGCTACGTCCGTCAAGGTGCCGGTGCTCGCCGAACCGCCTTCGATGGGCGGCACCCTCGACGCGAGCTGGGAGCCGGCCGCCAAGCTGACGCTCGGCCAGGACTTCACGTACCGCCGCCCGGTCGACGAAGAAACCGAGGTGCGCATCGCGCAAGACGGCTCGTCGCTCGACGTCGTGTTCGTTGTGACACAGCGTGAGGCGCGCACCGAGGCGCAGCAGACGAACGGTTCCAGCGTCACGAGCGACGATTACGTCGGCGTGTACCTGTTTCCGCAGGGCACGACCGGCTTTCAGTACGGTTTCTTCGCCAACCCGCGCGGCACGCGCTATCAGTTCTCCAGCGAGAACAGCGCGTACACGCCGCAATGGACGGCGGTCGGCCATCCGACGGCAACCGGCTACATCGTGACGATGCGCATCCCGCTCAACGTGATTCGCAGCGGCGGGTCGACGTCGTGGCGCGCGCAGTTCGTGCGCTCCATCGTCGCGACCGGCGGCCTCGCGGTGTGGGCGTACGCCGGCGGCGGCACGGG
>JALZBE010000209.1 GCA_030947665.1 Vulcanimicrobiota bacterium
GCACCCGCGCTACGCTGAGCGCCATCTCGTCGCGCCGGGCATCACCGGGTGGTCGCAAGTCTACGGAAAGCGCGTACTGGGCTTCGACGACGTCCCGGACAAGCTGCGCGGCGACCTCTTCTACGTCGAGAACTGGTCGATGTTCATGGACGTGGCAGTGTGCCTGAAGACCGCGACCGAAGTCTTCTTCCACAAAGCAGCCTGAACCGCGCGCCGTGATCGCTCCAGCGGTCAGCAGCAGTACAGGCCTTCGCTACTTTCCTCACGTCGAGGGTCTACGCGGCGTCGCCGCGCTGTACGTGCTCGTCTTCCACATCTGGCAGACGGCGATCCAACATCCCGCGACCTCGACGCTAGGCAGCTGGTACACGGCCACGCTCGTTCTGCAGTACGGTCACTTCTCCGTCGCCGCGTTCATCGTGATCTCCGGATTTTGCCTCGGCTTGCCGGTCGCGCGGCGCACCGGCAAGCAGTTCGACGTCAAGCAGTTTTTCGTGCGGCGCGCATGGCGGCTGATGCCGGCGTACATGCCGGTCGTGGTGCTCTCGGCCATTCCGTTCGCGGTGACCGCGCTGCTGACGGGCGGGCACGTCAACGTCCCGCACATCGGCTTGGCGATCGGCATGCACCTCGCGCTGGTCCACAATTTGTTCTATGCGACGACCGAATACCTGAACGGGCCACTGTGGAGCATCGCGCTCGAGTGCCAGATCTATGTCGTGTTCGCGCTGCTGCTCGTCCCCGTGTGGCGGCGCTTCGGTCTCGCGGCGCAGCTTGCCGTCGCGCTCGTTGTCGGATTCGTGCCGCACTTTGCCCTCCACTCCCTGGACTGGACGGTTCCGTGGCTCACCGCGCTGTTCGCGATGGGCCTGATCGCGGCCGATCTCTGTTCCCGCTCCGCGCTCCCGAAGCTCCCGTGGAACGCGTTGGCGATCGCGGCATCCGGCATCGCTTGCATCACGCTGCTTCCGTTCCGGGACGGGTTCGGCACGAGCTTCGACCTCTGGCTGCCCGATCTCACGGTCGGCGCCGCCGTCGCGCTGTTCTTCGTCGCCGCGCATCGGAACGAACGGATCGTTCCGGCGCGGCTGCTCGCACTGCGTCCGATCGTCTTCCTCGGCACGTTCTCGTACAGCCTGTACTTGGTTCACGCGCCGCTCGTCGACTTGGTGGGCGCGCTGCTCTTTCGAGCGCACGCCGGTACAGTAACCAGCCTCGTCGTCTGGATAGGCGTCGTCGTCGCCGTCATCGCCATCGCGTACGCATTCTACCGCGTCTTCGAGCGGCCGTTCATCAGCTCGGCGCTGCGTCGCGCCATTGACGCCGACATTCAAGCGAGCGGTGATGGCCCGGCTCGGCACCTCGCTGCACGCATCGCCGTCTAGCGATACGGCGGCCGAGCGCGAAGAGAAGCGCGTGACGCTCTGCATCGTCTCGGCAAAATATCCGTACGGCCTGGGCGAGGCATTTCTCGACACCGAGCTGCGCGCGCTCGCGCCCGGCGTCGGCCGCATCGTCGTGTTTCCGACATCGCCGAAGGCCGCCGCCGTCGGATATGCGGGCGTGCCCGCTGAGGTCGTGCGCATCGCCCTTGCCGGCCCCGCGACGCTGTGGTTGGCCGCCCGCGCGGTGATGCGCAATCCGCGGCGCGCGCTCGGTGCCGTCGCGACGCTCCTGCGCGAGCGCTACCCACTGCGCGCGAAGGTGAAAAACCTCGCCGTGATCCCCAAGGGACTAGCGCTTGCGGAGCTCGCGCGGGCGCGCAACGTCGCGCACGTCCACGCATACTGGCTGTCGACGCCTGCGACGCTCGCATGGCTTGCGGCCCGCGTCGCCGGCCTCCCGTTCAGCGCGACGACGCACCGCTGGGACCTCTACGAGAACAACATGGCCGCGCGCAAGCTGCAAGACGCGAGCTTCATCCGGACCATCTCCGAGCGCGGCCGCGACGACCTGCTGCGCCTGACCGGCGGCGATCCGGCCAAGGCGATCCTCATCCGGCTCGGGATCGCGCTTCCGGCGGCCGCACCCGCGCGCGTCGGCGCGAGCGGCGCGCTGCGGATCCTATGCGCGGCGCGGCTCGTCCCCGTGAAAGGACATACCGTCCTGATCGAGGCTCTTGGCCGCCTTCGCGAGCGGGGCGTCGCGTTCACGTGCACCCTGGCGGGCGAAGGCGAGCTGCGCGAGGCGCTCGCGCGGCAGATCGCAGGCGCGGGCTTGCACGATGTCGTCGCGTTCGCCGGGGTGATTCACCACGGCGACCTGCTCGCGCGATTGCAGCGCGGCGAATACGACGTTTCGGTCATCGCGAGCATCGAGCGGCCTGGCGGCTTGATGGAGGGGGTTCCCGTCGCCCTGATCGAGGCGATGGCCGCAGGCGTCACCGTGGTCGCGACGGACTCGGGAAGCGTCCGCGAACTTGTCGATGGGACGAACGGGCTCCTCGTCCCCCAGTCCGATGCGGGCGCGCTCGCGACCGCCCTCGAACGCGTCGCGATGGACCCGCCGCTGCGCGAGCGGCTGCGCGACGCGGGATGGGTGCGTGTGAAGCGCGAGTTCGACGGCGAGCTGACCGCGGCACGCCTGCTCAGTCTGCTAACGGTGTGACCGATGTATTGTACGGGTACACCGGAGACGAACGATCACTTGCTTGAAAGGGGCGGTTTTGACGGCCGGTTCAGGGACGACGCGCTGCCTTCGAGCGCCGAGATAATTTGATGCTTTCATCAGGCCGTATAGTCGGTCCCGACTTCAGCGATCGCCGCACCCGGCTGGCCCTCGGGCTGACGGCCATGGGCGGGCTTACCGCGGCCTTCATCTACGCAATCGGCACGGGCGACGTCCGCTTGACCGTTCTCGTCGCCGGGCTCGCCGTCGCGCCGGCGCTGTTCGTGCTCGCGCTCAAACGATCGTATCTGTTTCCGTATGGCATCTACGTCGTGCTGATTCCGTTCGACAACATGCTCAAAGTCTCGGGTTCGGGCACGCTCACCAAGCTGCTCGGCATCGTGTCGATGATCTTCATCATGGTCTACGCCGTCCGCCGCAAGGGCCTCAACGCGCCGCCGGTCGCGCTCTACCTTTGGCTGGCGTTTCTCATGTGGCTTCTCGTCAGCATGTTCTGGACGGCCGACACCGGCAACGGCATGTTCGAAGTGCAATCGATGACCTCGCTCATCCTGATGTACGCGGTGCTGAGCGTCGCGCCGGTGGAGTACCGCGATCTGCGCGCCATTTGCATCTGCATCGTGCTGGGCGGGATCGCGTCGAGCTTCTACGGGATGTATCTGCTGCACGATCAGCCGATGCTCGCTGGCGGGCCCGAGGCCGGACGGCTGATGATCAACGTCGACAACCGCACCATCGATGCCAACCACTTCGCGAACGCGATGCTCACGCCGATCGCGCTGTGCATGGTGGCGCTGCTCAACTCGCGGCGCCCGCGCACGATCCTCGGCGCGCTAGCCGCGCTCGTCGTGTTGTTCTCCGGCGAGCTGATGAGCCTGTCGCGCGAAGCGATGCTCGCGTGCCTCGTGATCCTCGCGATCACGGTCGTCTTCTCGAAGCGGCGCATCATCGGATCGGTGGTCGTGGGCACGACGATCGTCCTCTTGCCGTTGATGATCCCGTCGATCGGCCTGCGGCTGACGGACGCGATCAAGACCGGCGGCGCCGGCCGCACCTCGATCTGGAGCGTGGCCTTCGATGCATTCCAGCACCACCCGTTCATCGGCTGGGGCGCGGGCGGCGGCGTCGAAGCGTACGACCGCAGCTTTCTCAAAGTCTTTCAGTTCTACTCCGGCGGCTGGAGCCGGGCGACGCACAACACGCTCCTGCAGACCGGGCTGGAACTCGGCGTCATCGGCCTCGTCTTGATCTTGGCCGCGTATTTTTCGACGTTCCGTCAGTTCGCGGGGATCCGGCGCGGCGACGCGCTCTTCGACGTGCGCGTCGCGTTTACGGCCGCGCTGATCGGGCTGGGGATCTGTTCGATGTTCATCGATCTCGCGAGCTACAAATATTTCTGGGTATTGCTCGGGGCCATCGCGCAGTTGCGGACGGTGGCACGCTCGCGGACGGCCGCGGCGCCGCAGCCGGTCTACGAGCCGCCGGCCTCGCCTGCGGCGCGCCGCATCCGCAGCCGGCGCCCGCTCCACGCCGGACCGTGAACGTCGTCGCGGTGGTTCCGTCCGGGCGGATCCCCGCCTGGCACGGCTGGTGCATCGAAGCCTTGCGACACGAGCCGCGCCTCAGCGTGCGCGTCGTTGCGGTCGCGGGCGGAACCACCCGGTTTCCCGGCGGCGTCGCGGCGCGGCTGCCGGGAGCAGCGCTTGTCCCGGTCGACGTAGCGCTCGACGGCGGCGACTGCGAGGGCGCGGACCTGGTCGTCGATCTCACCGGCGCGGCGCTGACGGCCACGGCGCCGCACGGCGTGTGGTCGTTCCGGGTCGGTGAAGACGACGACGCAGCGCTGCCGTTCGCGCGCGAGATCGCCATGGGCCGGCGTACGTGCGAGACGGTGCTCGAACAACGGCGCGGCGACGGGCACGCCGCGCTGCGCACCGGACGATTTGCAGTCACCCGGTGGTATCCGACCACGCTGCGCATCGCGCTCGCCGAAACCGCGCGCTGGCCCGCGACGCTGGCGGCCGCCCTCGCGGCAGGCATCGACGTACCCGGCATACCGTCGGCGACCGCCGGCGGCGCCCCGCTGACGGCGCTCGAACGCCTGCGCTTCGCATTCTCGCTGGTCCGGCGGCTCGGTGTCGCGGTGGCGGGGCTGCTCGATATCGCGGAGTGGAACGTCGGCTTCGTCGACGCCGAACCGGCGCGCTTGTTGTCTGATCAGCCGCTTGACGTACGCTGGCTGCCGCGGCCGAATCGCCGGACGTTCATCGCGGACCCGTTCGTCGCCGAACGCGGCGGCCTGCGCGCACTGTTCGTCGAGACGTTCGACTACCGCGACGAGCGCGGCGCGATCGACGCGCTCGTGCTCGACGACGACGACCACGTCGTCCGGCGCAGCCGCGTCATCGACCGCGCCACGCATTTGAGCTATCCGTATCCTGTCGAAATCGACGGCGAATTGTATTTGATCCCCGAGAATTGCGCGGCAAACGAGGTCGCGCTGTACCGTTGCATCGAGTTCCCGGACCGCTGGGAGCGGGAGACGGCGTTGTTCCCCGCGTTCGACGGGGTCGACACGACGTTGTTCGCACACGAGGGTCGCTGGTGGGCGTTTTGCACGCGCTTCTCGCGCGGTTCCACGCTCGCGCTGAACGCGTTTCACGCAGATTCGCCGCGGGGGCCATGGACGCCGCATGCCCTGAACCCGGTGGTGGTCGACGTCTCGAGCGCGCGGCCGGCCGGCCAGCCGTTCATGGTGGACGGAACCCTGTACCGCCCAGCGCAAGACTGCGGCGAATCCTACGGCGGCGGCCTCGTGATCGCGCGCATCGACGAGCTGACGCCGACGGCGTATCGCGAAGTGGTCGTGCAGCGCCACGCCGCCGGCGGCTTCGGCCGCTGGAATTCCGGCATCCACACCGTGAGCTTCAGCCGCGGACGGATCGTCGTCGATGGCAAACACGTGTACCGCGACCTGCGCAAGCTGCCCGGGGTCGCCCGGAAGGTTGCTGCTTGGGCCGGCCAGCTGCTCCGAGGCCGCCGACCTGCCACAAAGGCGACCGTCGCTTAAGCTCACGGCCCGGCGTCCGATAATAAAGTAGCGGTTCAGGCGTCGACATATCGTCAACGCCTGTTCTTCAGGCTCAAAAGACTCGCTGTACCAC
>JALZBE010000210.1 GCA_030947665.1 Vulcanimicrobiota bacterium
ACACCATCAACCGCAAGGGCTGGGAAGAGGATCCGCGCTTGTGGACGCCGTTCAACGAACAGAGCGCGATCCGCAAGGGTGCGCGCTACTACGTGTCCGTCGAGCACGCGCGGCTCAAACAGACGAATCTCGAACTCTACTGCTGGCTGTCGCGTTTCCCGGTGCTCGACCCGGCCGCGAAGTGGCCGGTGTACGAGACCGATCTCGCGAAGATCATGCCCGGAGCGGAGGACCGCTGGCGCGCGTTTCGCCGCAGCGAGATGGCCGGTGCGTACGCGAACTGGAGACGTGAATGGAAATCAGCGCCCGACCCGTGCCCGATGCAGCAGGCCGTTCAACCGAACTCCGGATGACGAAGACGGTCGGCGACCTCGACCGGGACGTCGAGGTGCTGCGCGCGCACGCCGACGCGTGGGCACGGCTGGGCATCGCCGGGAAGATCCGCCACCTGCGCGCGATGCGCGCGAACACGATCGAGGCGGCGCAGCGCTGGGTCGACCTCGGTGCGCAGGCCAAGTCCATCACCGGCTCGCCGCTCGCGGGCGAGGAGTGGATGTCAGGCCCGTACGCGCTGCTGACGGCGATCGACCGCCTCACCGCGACGCTGGCGGGGATCGCGCGCGACGGCACGCCGCCGATCCCGGCCGGCGCGGTCCGCACGCGGCCCGACGGCCAAGTGGTCGTCGACGTGTTCCCGGTCGACGGCGCGGACCGTGTGCTGCTCAACGGGCTGCGTGCGGAGATCTGGATGCAGCCTGAAGTGACGACCGCGAACCTGCGCGCGAACACCGCGAGCTTCTACGAGCGCACGGAGCCCGACGGGTTCGTCACGCTGGTGCTCGGCGCAGGCAACATCGCGAGCATCCCGCCGCTCGACGTGCTGACCGCGCTGTACGCGCACGGCAGCGTCGCGTTGCTCAAGCTCAACCCGGTGAACGCGTACCTCACGCCGGTCTTCGCGCGCGTGTTCGCATCGCTGGTCGACGAAGGCTTCGTGCGCATCGCGGACGGCGGCGCCGACGTCGGCGCGTACTTGACCGCGCATCCGGGGATCGACGCGATCCACCTCACCGGCGGCGAGCGCACCCACGACGCGATCGTGTTCGGCGCCGGTGACGAGGGTGCCGCGCGCAAGCGCGCCGGTCAGCCCGTCGTGACGAAGCGCGTGACGAGCGAGCTGGGGAACGTCACGCCGGTCATCGTGGTGCCGGGCCCGTGGCACGAATCCGATTTTGGCTTTCACGCGGCGCACATCGCCACGCAGAAGCTGCACAACGCCGGCGCGAACTGCATCGCGGCGCAAGTCGTCATCACGCCCGCGGCGTGGGATCGCGCGCCGCGTTTCTTGGCCAAGGTGCGCGAGGCGCTCGGCGAGGCGCCGCCGCGCCCGTCGTACTATCCCGGGTCGCGCGAACGCGTCCACGCCGTGGAACACGAGCATCCGGATGCGGAGTCGACCGGCGTCCCGGTCGACGGCGTGCACCGCACGTTCGTCGGCGGCCTTGACCCGGCCAACGCCGGCGAGCCGCTGTTTCGCAGCGAAGCGTTCGGCCCGGTGCTCGCGCAAACGGAGCTGCCCGGGGCTGATGCCGCGGAGTTTCTCCGCAACGCGGTCGCGTTCGCGAACGACCGCCTCCACGGAACGCTGGGCGCGTCGATCTTGATCCATCCGCATACGATCCGCGAATTGGGGTCCGCGTTCGACGACGCGATCGCGGCACTGCGCTACGGCTGCGTCGCGGTGAATACGTGGCCCGGGATCGGGTTCTCGCTGGCGACGGCGACCTGGGGAGCGTTCCCGGGCAACACCGTCGCCGACGTCGGCAGCGGGATCGGCATCGTGCACAACGCGTACCTGTTCGACAAGCCGCAGAAGACTGTCGTACGCGCGCCCTTCGCACCGTTCCCGCGCAGCTTCGCCAACGGCGAACGCACCCTGCTGCCGGTGCCGCCGTGGTTCGTGACGCACCGCCGCGCAGCCGATGTCGGCCGCAAGCTGTTCGCGTACACCGCGAAGCCGAGCGCCTTGCGTATGGCCGCAACGGTCGTTGCCGCGATGCGTGCGTAGCGGCGCGCCCAAAGGGGAGACCGCCCGCACCCCAACGATTTGTACCGCATCAACGGCACCGTCGCGAACCTGCCGGAGTTCGCGACGGCGTTCTTCTGCAAGTTGAACGAACCGATGGTCCGCCCGGCAGCGAACCGCTGCAAGATCTGGTAGCCGCGGCTCAGGGAAGGATGCCGTCCTGATAGGCGCTGCCCGTGACGGGCAGCGTCAGCAGCTGGCGGCGGCTGCGGTTCGCGTCGAACGAGAGGTGGACCCAGTCGCGGCGCTCGTGGATCAACTGGTCGAACTGCAGCTTCGACGCCGCGATCTTCTTGCACACCTCGAACGGCGTGCCGAACGACGCGCAGGTGAAATCGACGGCGAAACCCAGCGCGTGCGCGCTGTTGGGGACGCCGCCGACCGCCTCATTCACCGCCTTGTTGCGATAGGCGCTGTTGACCGTGATCGGCTTGCCGCCCAGCAGCGTGCGGACTTCTTCCATCTTGGCCGCGAGCCGCTTGAGCGTCGCGAGCATCGCGGGCGGCGGCGAGTTGTCGATGCCCGTCCCGGTGACGGCGAGCTCTTCGAGCGTAAAATTCGGTGACAATTGCGTCGGCACGATGACCTCGTTCGGGTTTTCGGTGACGGCGGTGGTGGTGTATCGTTTACGGCAGCGGCAACAAGCTCGCCGGTGGGGCGAGGTTTTCCGCGCCGTGCTCGGGGACGCCGGACTCCACGAGCTGGCGGTACTGCTGGAGGCGATTGGTGAGGCGCGCGACCTCTTCGTTGAGCGCGTAGCTCTGCTTGATGGCGGTGGAGAGGTCCGTGGTGTCATACGTGTAGTCGAACCGCTTGAGCGCCGCCAACACCGCTTGGTTCTGCGTCTTGAGCTGAGTGTACGAGCGGCGCAGCGCCGCGCCGGTGACTTTGTACGACGGGTAGTTCGAGACGACGATGTCGCGCTTGATCTGCGCCTGCACGATCTCGGTGTGCAGCGTCGTCACCCGGTCGTCGCCGGGCGTCGAGCGGTTGGCGACGGAGAGCGCATCGATCGCGTCGTCGAAACGCGACGCCGCGAACAAGGTCTGCGCGAGGCGGACCTGCACCGCGGTCAGCCCGGTACGCGCGTGCACGTTCGCCGGATCGAGCTTGAGCGCGAGCTGGTACGCGACCGAGGCGTCGGGATAGTTGCCGCGCCGCAGCGCGACGTCGCCCTGCTGGTTGCGCTCTTTGACGATCCACGAAGCGATGCCGGGCGCGCAGCCGCTCGCGCCGAGCGGGAGCACGGCGCAAACGAGGAGCAGCGCGACGGCGTGCAGCGCGCGCGCGATGACTATTTGCCGTGTGGCCAATGATCTGCAACCCATGCGATGTACTCCGCGGCGGGGAACAGGATGAGCTGAGCGATCAGCGTGCCGATGAACGCCGTCACGACCAGCCAGAAGATCATGGCGAGCACGTCGGTGCGCGGCCGCTCCTTGCGGACCGTCTGGTCGACGATGAACGCCGTCGTGGGATCGATGAAGAGCGAGAATGCGATCGTGCCGACGCCGTTGACCAGCCCCGACAACCCGCTCGCCGTCGTCCGCGAGTGCAGGTCGATGACGCTCGCGTAGTACGACCCCACGACCCCGACGGAATACATCGCGAACAGCACCATGTTCGCGAACAGCAGCGAGCGCGGGACCGCACCGATCGGAAACTGCGTGAGCGATACCAGCCGTATGCGCAGCTCGGGGAGCAGGCCGACGATCACGCGCGGGTCGAGCAGCCGGGCCAACGCGCGCGGCACGGAACCGAGCCGCTCGAACGCACGGATCCCGCGCACGAACATCGCGAGAAACATCGGCAGCAGAAACGCGCCGAGCAGCACGCCCGCCGAGTTCGCGGCGATGATAATGCGCATCTGGCGGTCGAAGCGCGCCAGCGCTTCCGGCGTCACCGCGCTCAGGTGGGCGTCCAGCGCGGCGTTCGCCGACGAGTCCGCGAGCGCGCCCAGCGCCGGCACCATGAACAGCGACGCCAAACGGCTGGCAACCACGAGCAAGCTGAACAACGAGATCGCGGTCGCGATGCGTCCGGTGATGATGCCCGCGTAGCGCGCCGAGTACGCGCCGATCTGGATCGCCTGCGTCACCAGCGTCAAGCCCGCTGCGAGGACGACGTTCCCCGCGAGGACGTCGGTCACGCCGCTGCGGCGCCTGGCAGCTGCACGCCGCGCACGTCGTTGGGACCCAGCACGCACAGACCGCGCTGCGCCGGGCCGAGCAGCTCCTGCGCCAGCGCGTCGACCGCCGCGACGTCGACGGCGTCGAACGCCGCTTCGACCTCTTCGGTGGAGATCTGGCGACCGTGAACGATGTGGTTGCGCGCCAGGCGCGACATGCGGTTGAACGTGCTCTCGAGCGCCAGCGTGAGGTTGCCCTTGAGGTGCTCGGCCGTGCGCGCGACCTCGTCCGCGCGCGCGCCGTCCTGCAGCAGCCGGTCGATCTCGTCCACGACGACGTCGATGCACTCTTGCACCCGCTGCGGCGAGCAGCCGGCGCTGACGCCGAACAGACCCGCGTCGCGATAGCCCTGCTGGAACGTCGAGATCTCGTAGGCGAGCGCGCGCTCTTCGCGGACGCTCTGGAAGAGACGGCTGGACATGCCGCCGCCGAGCAGCACGTCGAGCACCGAGAGCGCGTAGCGCCGCTCGTCCTTCAATCCCAGCCCGGGCATGCCGAGCAGCACGTACGCCTGTTCCGTCTCGTCGATGGTCACGTCGAGCGCCGGCGTGAAGCGCGGGCGCTCCGGCACCGGCAGCGGCGCGTCGCCGCCAAACGACGCGAACGCGTCGCCGACGATCTGCACGACGGTGTCATGGTCGACGTTGCCGGCCGCGGTAACGAACACCGTGGACGGCGCGTAGCGCGTCGCGCGCCAGGCCAGCAAGTCTTCGCGCGAGATGCCGGCGACGGTGTTCGCGAAGCCGATCGTCGGATCGCCGAGGTTCGCGCCGCGCCACAGCGTGCGCGTGAAGCGGTCGTGCACCACCTCGCCCGGCGAGTCGTCGTACATCTTGATCTCTTCGAGCACGACCTGCTGCTCGCGCGCGAGATCGTCCGCCGCGAAGCGCGCGTGCTGCAGCATGTCCGCGAGCACGTCGACGGCCAGCGGCAGATGCCGGTCGACGACGTGGGCGTAGAAGCACGTCGTCTCCTTGTCGGTCATCGCGTTGAGCTCTCCGCCGACCGCGTCCATCTCCTCGGCGATCCGGCGCGACGTACGGCGCTCGGTGCCCTTGAACACCATGTGTTCGAGCAGGTGCGAGATGCCGCGGTGCGCGGCCGGTTCGTACGACGACCCCACGTCGGCCCACACACCGATGGTGGCGGACCGGACGTGGGTCATCGACTCGGTGAGGACGAGTAGGCCGTTCGAAAGCGTGGTGGTGCGGATCATCCGGTCGTTCCCTTCGACAGCGACGCCCGGAAGGCCGGGTCCCAGAACACGCCCGCGCCGCCGGGCAGGCGAGCGCGTACGCCGGCCCGCCCCGCGCGCGGCACGGTGATCGAGAAGACCGTGGCCGAGGCCGGCTTCGCGTAGTCGCCGCTGACCACCGTCCCCTTGCCGGAGTCGAGCGGCACGGTGGCCCAACAGTCGATCTCGTCGACCTCCGGCACGGCGGCGAACGCGCCGTCGACCAGCGCGGCGATCTCCGCGTCCCACGACCGCAGGTCGAGGACGCGGTGGAACTTCA
>JALZBE010000211.1 GCA_030947665.1 Vulcanimicrobiota bacterium
GTCGACGGCGACCCAGTCGCCGACGACGGGCCGGTCGGCGAGCGCCGGCGGCAGGTGGAGGATCGTCTCGTCCCCGGCGGGGGCGAGCGCGATGAAGTCGGCACCGCGATCGGACGCGATGCGATGATCGAAGAGCAAGGTCGTGCCTTTCGTGCAGCGGTGATGGAACCGGACGAGAGGGCGCGACGAGACGCGGGCGATCAGCCCGCGCTAGCGGTCTTCAGCTAACGCGAAGACGCACGGAAAGGGGAGCTCGTCGCGCCGGTGGGCGCAGAGATGGACGTCATGCGGCTCGCTCCTTTCTGTGGTGGTGAAAAAACTTGATTACCGCGCGGGCTCGCGCGCTCCTGCGGCGTCCGCGGGCGCCGTTTGCGCCAGCACGTCTGCGAACGCCGTCGCGCACGCGTGGGCATCGCCCGGCCGAGCGCGACCAGCGTGCGCAAGCCCCGGACGAAGCCCCACGGATCGAGCCCCTCGCCGGTGAGCATCAGCGGGTCCGCGTGGCCCACTTGGCCATCCGTCCGCAGGAGACGAGCCACCGCGCGAAAACCTACGCGCACCCGTGCAGGACGACAACGTGGTCCCCGCCCGGCCATTGCGCCGCGACCGCACCGAAGCGCTGCTGAGCTACGCCGAAGCGCTCGCGCGCGTCGCGGCGAGCGGCGGCGGTGCGCCCGCACTCGCCGCGCACCTCGCCGTCGCGATCGACGCCGCCGTGCTCGTCGAAGACGCCCAGTGGCGCCACGTCGCCGTCAGCGGGACCAGCGAGCGCGCGATCCCGGCGACGGTGCGCGACCTGCTGCCTAAGGACATCGACGGCGAGGACGGCGTCGGGCTGGCGGCGCCGGCCGACCGGCACGCGCGCGCCTACCCGCTGCGCGCGGGCGAGTCGCGGCTGGGCTGGCTATCGGTGTTTCCGGCATCCGCGCGAACGCTGGACGAGCGGGCCGGGCTCATCCGGCTCACGGCGGCGCAGATCGCGGTGGAGCTGTCGCGCGAAGCGGGCGGCGGGCGCGGGCGGCGGCGCGGTTTTTGGGACCGTCTGCTCGCACGAGCGTACGAAGATTCGCTCGAAGCGCGCGAGGACGCGCAGGCGCGCGGGATCGCGCTCGCGCCCGGCTACGTCGCGGTCGCGGTCGAAGGCGAAGGGCTCGACGAGACCGTCGCGACGCAGAAGAACGCGGAGATCCGGCGCGTCTGCCTCGACACGCTGGGCACGCGCACCGGCGACGTGGTCGTGGTCGAGCGCGGCGGCGGCTTCTTCTTCCTCGTTCCGGCACCGCTCGAAGTCGACGCCGCGAACGCGCGCACCGCCGCGACGCTGATCCCGCGCGGGATGCAGCGCGCCGGGCTCGACGTGAAGATCGTCGGCGGCGTCGGCCGTCACGCCGAGATGATCAGCGTCGCGCAAAGCGTCGACGAAGCCCGCGAGGCGATGACGATCGCGCGCCGGATGTTCGGCGGCGCGAAGGTGATGCCGTACGACGATCTGGGCGTGTATCCGCTGCTGCACCGCACGGGCGCAACGCGCGAGGACTGGCGCGCGTTCGCGACACGCGTGCTCGACCCGCTGCGTGCATACGATGAGAAGCATCAGACCGAGCTGGTGCGCACGCTGAAGCTGTTCTTCGACGTCGGGCAAAACATCAAAGAAGCGGCCGCGCGCCTCAACGTGCACCGCCACACCGTGTTCTACCGCCTGCGCCAGATCGGCGAGATCGGCCGCCTCGATCTGGACTCGCCGCACGACCAGCTCACCGTCCGCGCGGCCTTAGCCGTTGACGCTTTGGACGGTTGATGTTGACCACCGTGAAAGATGCGGCTGCTGCGCGGCGCGCGGTGCTGGCCGGAGCGAAGGAGCGCGGCGTGCGCTGGGTGCGGCTCGCGTTCGTCGACGTGCTCGGTATCGAGAAGAGCGTGTCGGTGCCGGTCGGCGAGCTCGAACGCGCGCTCGCCGGCAACGTGACGTTCGACGGCGGGTCGATCGACGGGTTCGTGCGCGGCGAAGAGGTCGACATGGTGCTGCGGCCCGATCCCGCGACGTTCACGGTGCTGCCGTGGTCGAGCGACGGCCAGGTCGAAGCGCGCGTGCTTTGCGATATCGAGACGCCCGACGGCACGCCGTTCGAAGGCGATCCGCGCTCGACGCTCAAGCGCGTGCTCGAAGACGCGGGCGACGTGCTGCAGACGCTGCGCGCGGGGCTCGAGGTCGAATTCTATTTGTTCTCGCAAGGACCCGACGGAACGCCGTCGACGCGCACGACGGACGCGGGGTCGTACTTCGACTTCTCCGCCAGCGACCGCGGCGAAGAGGTGCGGCTCGCGACGAGCGTCGCGCTCGAAGCGATGGGGATCCCGATCTCGTCCGCGCACCACGAGCACGGCGCCGGGCAGCACGAGCTCGACCTCGCGGCGGGCAGCGTGCTCGACATGGCGGACCGGCTCGTCACCGTGCGCGGCGTCGTCAAGCGCATCGCCGAACGCCACGGCCTGCACGCGACGTTCATGCCCAAACCGCTCGAAGATCAGGCGGGCAGCGGGCTGCACGTGTACTTCGCGCTCGGCGCCGTCGACGAGGTGGTGCGCCTGCACGCAGTCGCCGGATTGCTCGAACACGCGCCCGGCTTCACCGCGATCTGCAACCCGACGGTGAACTCGTACAAGCGGCTCGTCGCCGCGTGGGATGCGCCGGTGTACACCGTGTGGTCGGAGCGAAGCGCGAACGCACTGGTGCGCGTGCCGCCGCCGGTCGGCAATGAGCCGCCGCTGCTCGAAGTGCGCAGCCCCGACGCATCGTGCAATCCGTATCTCGCGATGGCGGTGCTCGTCGAAGCGCTCGCCGACGGCATCCGCACGCGCGGTTTGCCCGGCGATCCGTTCACCGGCTCGACGTACGAGCTGGGCGAACGCTTTCGCACGGAGCACGGGATCCGGCAGCTGCCGCGCTCGCTGCGCCAGGCGCTCGCGACGCTCGACGACGACGTCGTTATCCGCGGCGCGCTCGGCGACCACATCTTTCACGCCTTCCGCGACGCGAAGCTCGCCGAATACGAACGCTACCGCCGAGCGGTCCACCCGTGGGAGCGCGAAGCGTACTTGCGCACGTTTTAGGCGCGACGCGAGTTTCAGCGGCAGACGATCTCGAGCCGGTTGCCGTCCGGATCGGCGAAGAACGCGGCGTAGTACGACGCGGTGTACTCGGCGCATGCGTGCGGAGCTTCGTACGCGAGCGCGCCGGCATCGCGCGCGATCGCGGCGATGCGGTCGACGTCGGCGCGCGTCGCGGCGGCGAACGCCAAGCGCGTCGCGTTGGGCCGGTGATCCGGCTCCGCCGACACGACGATCACTTCACGCACCTGGCGATCTTCGAGCCGGTAGTAGAGCTGCGCACCGTCGGGCTGCGCCTTTCCGCGGAAACCGTACTCGCGCAGCAGCGCGTCGTAAAACGGCCGGCAGCGCGCGACGTCCGCGACGCGCAGGTCGACGTGATCGAAGACCGTCATCCCGCGCGCTTCGGCCGCCCGCGTGGCCATCCTACGAAGCATCGAGCCCTCCCACCGAATGAATTAAGACTAATGGAATAGTACTGACCGCACCCGGCGCCGCCTTGCATGAGGGGACAATGAGAGTTCGCCGGCCGGCGCCACGCGAGACCACGCGTTGCGGTCCACAGCGGCTCCACAACGGCCGGATGAAGTTCCGGAAAACTTTGTAGAACGGCCGCGGCCGGGCCGGTAGTATCGGTCCAGCGATGCCGCAGTACACCGTGGTTCTGACCAAGGGCAGTTATCTGGTCGACGAGGCCGACGCGGATCGTATCCGCGACGCTGTGGCGACGCGCTCGGCATTCGTGGAAGTCGGCGTCGACCTGCGCTGCGACGGCGTCGTGGCGCACCGCGCCGAGATCGCGACCGCGCACGTTGTCACGCTCGTCCGCGTCCCCGACCGCGTGGCGGACATCGACGACGAGAAGGTGCGGCCGCTCTTCTCAGCCTTCTGACGCGGCCGCCGCGCGGGCGCCGATGCGTGCGAGCGCGTCTTCGAGCAGCGCCCAGCGAACCGGGTCCAGCGCCTGCGCGGCGTCGACGTCGCCGTCGAAAAACCACGTCGCGTAACGGCGCTGCACCGCGTGCGGTGTCAGTGCCGCGCGGAGGTGCGGTGAGCGGCACCGCGCGCACAGCAGCGCCACGAAGCCGTCGCTGACGAATGCTCGCAGCGCGCTCGCGCGCGGCGCGCCGTCGTCGTGGAACGCGAGCTCCGCCGGCGGGATGCCGTGCGCGGCGGCGAGCTCGGACTGCTCCCACGCGAGCGCGACCTCGCGGCGCAGGTGCGCGGTCAACAAGCCGTACCAATGGTCGGGACGCGCGTGCAGCTCGGGATTCTTGCGAAAATAATCGCGCAGCTCGGCCGCCAGCTCCTTACGATGTTCGAGGATCCACGCGCGCAGCGCGACGTGGTCGCCGAACGCGCGGAATGCCGGCGTCTTACACTCGGCGCAGCGCGCGTGCTCGTCGCGCCGCTCCTGCTCGAGGCTGAGGCGGCGCACCGGCGAGACCGGCCGGCGAGCGGAACGTGCGTGCGGTTCGTGCTCCATCGCGGACACGCACCGTTGCACACCGCGCGCGCGCATGCTTCTCGAACGCATGTTCGAGGCGGTCGATCCCGCTGTTGCGGACCGCTCTTCGCAGCAATCACAAACTGGACGATGGCTCAACGGCTGCGCGGGCTGCGCAGCGGCGCGCTAGCGATTCGCGCTTCGCCGTTCGGCGGCTTCGCGGCGGAGCAGGTCCCAGGCGAGGCGCACGTCGTCGCGGGTCGTGCGTTCGTTGCCGATCGCGATGCGAAGCACGACGCGGCCGTGCAGGCGCGTCGACGACAGGTACACTTCGCCCGTGGCGTTGACCGCTTCCATGATCGCAAGGTTGAGCGCGTCGACCGCTTCGGCGGCTCGTGCCGGTTCCGGCGCATGGCGGAAGCACACGACCGAGAGCGGGTGCGGTGCCGCGACCTCCCAGCCGGGTTCGGATTCGATCCACGTTGCGAGCTCTTGCGCGAGCGCGATGTGCGTCCGCAGGAGCGCTTGCATCCCACTCACGCCGTACGTTCGCAGCGCGAACCATAGTTTCAGCGCGCGGAAGCGGCGGCCGAGCTGGAGACCGTAGTCCATGTAGTTGTGGACGTCGGTTTCGGGCGTCACCAGATAGTCCGCGACCAGGCTGAAGGTACGCCGCACCAGCTCCGGGTCGCGCACGTAGAGCACCGACAGGTCGACGGGGACGAACAGCCATTTGTGCGGGTTCACGACGATCGAGTCGGCGTCGTGCGCGGGGTCGAGCAGCCAGCGGAACTCGGGCAGGATCGCCGCCGGTCCGCCGTACGCCGCGTCGACATGAAGCCATACGCCGCGCTCGCGCGTAACCGTGCGGATCGCCGCGACCGGATCGGTCGACGTCGTCGACGTCGTGCCGACCGTCGCGACCGCGCACATCGGGCGCATGCCGCGCGCGACGTCCGCGTCGATCGCCTGCGCCAGCGCGTCGGGCCGCATCGCGAACGCGTCGTCGACGGGGATCTTCACGACGTTGTCGCTACCGACGCCCAGCGCGATCGCACCCTTCTCGATGTGCGAGTGCGTGTGCTCGGTGACGTACACGCGCAGGACCGGCAGATCGCGGCGGCCCGCCATCCCGCGCGCGCGCACGTCGAGGTCGAGCCGTTCACGTGCGGCGGCGAGCGCGGTGAATCCGCCGATCGACGCCGTGTCGTATACGATTCCGTGGAATGCG
>JALZBE010000667.1 GCA_030947665.1 Vulcanimicrobiota bacterium
TGTCGCGCCCGAACAGTCGCGGCCCACGCGGGCGATCGTGAACGCTCCGCACCAACACATGCGCTACCGCATGCTGACCCCCTCTGGCCCTCGCCGCGGCCGATCGCACACCCCAAGCCCGACAAACTCCTAGTCAATCCTCTACGAAGGAAAGCGTCAGCACGGCGACGTCGTCGATCGGAGTTGCATCGCCTAATACGTGATTGGCGATGAACGTCGCCGGATGCGCGGCCCCGCACCGTACCGACTCAGCGGCAGCGATCAGCAATCGAGCTTCTCCGTCGATGAGGTCGTGGTCGAACTCGAGCAGCCCATCCGTGTACAAGACCACTGTGGATCCAAACTCGTACGCGAACTCGTGCGTCTTGATGCGCGGCGGCATGTGCTCTTCAACGCCCAGCGGGAACCCGTGATTTGGGAGGACCTCTGCTCGTTCGTTTGCCCGCGCAAGTATCGGCGGGTGGTGTCCCGCCGATGCGTATGTGACGGTGCGGCGCGCGACATCGACGATGCCGTAGAGGGCCGTCGTGATCGATACGTGGTGGTTGTTGAGGAACAACACGCGATTGGCCTGGCACAGGACGCTTTCCGGAGCCGGATCGCCTAGGCACGCGGCGACGAAGATTGCCTGTTTTGCCTCGCCCATCTTCACCGCGGCATCGACGCCGTGACCGCAGACGTCACCGAGCGAGAACCCGATTCGGCCGTCGGGGAGCTCGAAGACGTCGTACCAGTCACCACCGATCTTCTCCATGACGTTCGCGGCCCTATAGAGCGTGTCGAACGCGAGCCCTTCCACGGTCGGAAACTTCTTCGAGAGATAGCCTTTCATCATGGCGTCCACCATATGGGTGTTCGCCTCGACGGCAATCTGCCGATCGTGGATGTCCGTCAGCGTGCCGAACCATTTAGCGATGGCGCCGTTCGTGTCGTAGAAAGGACGAGCGCGAATGCTGAACCAACGATACGAACCGTGATCGCCGCGAAGACGCACGACGGAATCCAGGACGGTTCCGGATGCCAGGGAGTGCGCCCACTCTCGCGTGATCGATTTCTGATCGTCGAGGTGGACGCTGGGCATCCAGCCCAAGCCGACCGCGGCTTGCAGCGTCCGCCCCGTGTACGCGCAAAACTCTTGGTTGTGCCATTCGATCTTGCCGGCCCCGTCCGCAATCCACACGATGCAAGGCAGGGCTTCAGCGAACGTTTGAAACCCTTCGATAGCAACCTGTTCGGGATATTTCGTAGCGACGAAGTTCATGCGTGGCGCTAACGCAGTACCGCGCTAGCGCGTCTCCAATCCATCAAGAGGCCGACAGAAATCGAAGCGTGTCGGAAATCGCGCCCTATCGGGAGCGCAAGGCGGGCTATGCGGACTGCTGCGCTTTCTCCCAGCCGGGGTTACGTGCGTAATTCGACCGGACCGCGTCGACCGCGGCGTCGAGCGCGTCGACTAACGCGAGCCGACACGCGCAGCTACGTCCGCGGTCGCCTTTGCAGCCCTGCGCGTCGTGCGCCTCGAGGGAGTGACGGCATGGGCATAGCACGAGGTAGATCATTCGGCCGCGGCCTCCGCGGTCGGGTCGGCGACGATCTGGAAGAGCCGCTCGAACTGAACGATATCCAGCCCCTTGCGAATGTTCGGCGATTTCACGATCAGCGTCACCCGCTGCGGTCCCGCGCGCTTGGCGACCCGCGCCAGCTCGTTGAGGACCGAGGAGTCCACCAGCCGCACCGCGCTCATGTCCACGACGCCGGGCCCGTCGAGCGCATCGAGCGCGTCACGGACGCGGGGAGCCTCGTAGAGGTCGAGATCGCCCGAGAGGACGACGACGACCGGCGGCGCGTGGCTGTCGGCGAAAATCATGGTCGCTCCAGCGTCATTGAGCCGGCCCTAGCGAATGGGTCTAGGGCAGGAACCAATCGTACGAGAAATCGGGTCTTCAGGGCTGTACGGTTTCGGACGTCGGCCCAGATGACGTCCATGGTACGATTGGGGAAAGCAACTTAGCAAGCGGACGGTATGAAGCGAAACGGATCTGCCAACACGACGCTCCCGACTCCCGAATTGCTCGGAGAGAACCTGCTC
>JALZBE010000212.1 GCA_030947665.1 Vulcanimicrobiota bacterium
CGAGCACCATCATCATCACGACGACGACGAGCGGCAGGGTTACACCGGGAAGATCGCCGGGCTGATCTACGACCGCACCGGCGCGTTCGACGGCTTCTTGCTCGACACCGAGGACGGCGAGCGCGCGTTCGACTCGCGCGAGCCGGGGATCGAAGACGTCGCGGGCCGCGCATGGGCCGAGCGAATCCTCACGACGGTGTACGCCGACGCGGCTGAGCCCTGGCGTCCGGTCCGAATGGTGCTGCGCGCTTAGAGGTCGACGCGCTCGTCGGACCGGCTGGGGTCGACCCGCTGCCACGCGGTGTAGCGGCCGTCGTTCGCACCGGGCGCGAGCTCGCGGCGCCACCACGCGATGGCGCCCGTCGTGTCGACTTCCCAGAGATCGCCCCGCGCGATCTTCTGCGTCCCGTACAGGGTCGCGGCGTCGAGCGTGCTGCCGACGCGCACCTCGACCAGGATCGTCCCGGGGAACGAGACATTCCGAAAGCGGATCAGCCCGTCGGCGAGCGCGGGCTGCGCGACCAGGCACGCGGCGGCGCATCCTCCGAGCCCGAACAGGGCCTGTCTGCGAGTCATCGGCGCCTCCTCCCGGCCGGTGAGCCGGTGCGACTAGACAATACCGAGGACCTGAGAAAAGGCTGAGAGGCGCGGCTTTGCGCGCGCTACGTCACTTCGGCGTCAGTTTGCGGAAAGACGAAGATGAGCTCGTCGTGCGCGGTGCCGTGGCGGTCGACGATCGCGCGCGCGAGGACCGCCTCACGCACGTAGCCTGCTTTTTCGAGCACGCGCGCCGACGCCGTGTTCGCGGCCATCACGTTCGCCCATAACCGGCGCGGGCGCAGCGTTGCGATGGCGTGCGCGGTCAGCGCGCGCAGCGCATCGGACGCGATGCCGCGCCCCCAGAAGCGCTTGCCCACCCAGTAGCCGATCGCGAGGTTCCCGGCGTGCTCCAACACGCCGGCCGTCAACCCGATGCCGCCCGCGAGAGCACCGTCGACCTCGATCACCCAATGCCGCGCCTGCGGGTCGTCGAGTTGGATCCGAATCCACGCGTCGGCGTCGGCGCGCGTATACGGCGACGGAAAGCGATGGTTCATGTAGCGGACGACGTCCGGGTCGCTCGCAACCTCAGGCAGCGTCGCCACGTCGGCGAGCCGCCACGGCCGCAAGGTGCAGAGGGTTCCGCGTACGATCATGCGCGCGGCTTCGACGTCCGCCCGGTGACGTCCGACCATAAAGGAGCCCCGTAGCGCGCGAAAAACCGTACGCGCGTCACGGAGAGATGGCGGAGCGGTTGAACGCGTCGGTCTTGAAAACCGAAGGCCCTTCACGGGGCTCGTGGGTTCGAATCCCACTCTCTCCTCAGCGTTACGCCGCGCTCCGTCCGCTCATGGATGCTGGTCGCGCGAGGTCTTCGTCGCGCAGGCTCTTCGTCAAGTAGGTGACGAGCGCGACGATCACGACGAGGAACAGGGCGCTGGTGACCGTCGTTCCCAGCCCGAGGCCGCCGTCGCTCCGCGCTTGCGCGAGCAGATCGCCCATCGATGCGCCGAGCGGGCGCGTCAGGATGTACGCCATCCAGAACGCGAGTACGGCGTTGATCTTCAGGCCGTAGCGGAGGACCGCGACCACCGCGATCATGCCGGCGAACATCAGCGCGCCCAGCCCGTAGCCGGTGCCCGCTTTTTCCGTGAGCAGATCGCCGGCCGACGTGCCCAGTGCGAACGTGAACAGGATCGCGCACCAGTAGAACAGCTCGCGTTTCGTCGTCGCGATCCAGTGGACCGAAAGCGTCTTCTCGCTCAGATACCACAGCACGAACACGACGGCCAGCGCGCAACTGAACGCGATCGTGGTGGTCTGCAGACCGAACCCGAGCTTGTCGACCAGCGTGTCCGAGACCAGCGTACCGACCACGCTGACCAACACGACGACGGTCCAATACACCGCCGGAATGTAGCGCTTGCGCGTCAGCTGCACGACGAGCATGACGAGGAACAGCCCGCTCATGACACACGATGTCGCAATCAAGCCCAAGCCGAGCTTCGTGTTCAGGAAATCGGCCAGCGTCTCGCCGACCGTGGTCGAGAGCACCTTGATGATCCAGAAGAAGAGCGTGATCAGGGGAACTTTGTTGAGCATGTTTGTCGGCGTCACTTGGCTGCTTTCGAGGCGGTGCGGTCTGGTGAGGGCGAAAGCGTCGCCGGACCGTCAACTCGGCGCGCCGACTGCGTGTGCCCATTCGCGGCGCGAATGAAGCAACTATAATCGGGCGCTCATGCGCGGTGCGCGAACGCATGCGGACATGAATGTCAAGTGAACGGCGTAGCCGGGTACCATACACGCATGGCGAAGAAGAAGCCGGCTGCTGCCGGCAAGAAGTGGTCCGCGCGCGTCACGCAGACGAGCGATGCCCTCGACATCGCGGGCGGGACGTTCGCGAAGGACGATCCCAAAGCGATCGCTCACGAGCTCGAGCGCGACGCCGAGAAGTCGACGCGGCGCAAGTCGTCGGCGTACCGCTCCGCGATGTCGATGCTGACGTTCTACATCAACCGCGCGGGCAAGAATCTGCCGGCGGCGCGCAAGAAGATCCTCGAGGACGCGAAGCAAGTGCTGCGCGAAGAGTTCGGCCCGCCGCCGAAAAAGACCGGCACGGCGGAGAAAACCGCTCGCAAGAAATCTGTGGGCAAGAAGACGGCGCGCAAGAAGACGGCACGCAAACGCGCGTAGGCGCTGGGCGGCGCGGCGTCAGGTCAGCGGTGGTAAGCCGAGAAACGAACGCAGCTTGTCGAGAAACGCGCGCGCCATGCGGCGGCGGTCGCCGAGCCGGCGGTTCACGAAAATCGCGAGCTGGGTGCTGCGGCGCTCGCGCCGGCGCCGCTCTGGCAGATTACGCACGCGCCGAGTGCAAGCTGCGGTTCGGGCGCAGTGAGGCGGCGGCAGCGCGCAATCTCGCGCACCGGCCGGCACCGACCAGGCGATCGATGTGCTCGTCGACGGCGGCGGTCGCCGCGCGGAACGCTTCGCGCGCAGCGGGGTCGAGCTCGATCACGTCCATGCGCGCGCGCAGCCAGCCCAGCGCGTCGCGCTCCATCTCGCGCGCGCGGCCGCGGTGCCACGCCATCGTCTCGCCCAATGCCGCTTCAACGGTAGCGCGATCGCTCCCGAGCGCTTCCATCGCCGCGGGGTTCGCGAACACGATCTGCGGCGTGAAGCTGTGCGCGGTCAGGCTGAGATAGCGCTGCACGCGCGGCAAATCCAGGCCGCGGATGTTCGTCAGCGGGTTCTCCTGCGCTTGCGCCTCGCCGGTCTCCAGCGCGCCGGGCAGCTTGAAGTACGGCACGGTCGTCGCGACCGCGCCGAGCGCCGCGGCGAAGTGGAGGTACACGGGCGCTTCCATCACGCGCAATCGCAGCCCGCGCACGTCGTCCGGCGTGCGGATCGGCTGCGCGGCGCTGGTGAAGTGGCGCATGCCGTTCTCGAGGTAGCCGTACGCCAGAAGGCCGACGCCGCCCGCTTCCGCGAGCACGTCCTGACCGGTCGGTGAGTCGAGCACCGCGAACGCGTGCTCCGCCGATTCGAACAAATACGGCAGCTCGAACAGCTGCGCGGCCGGGATCACGTTGCCGCTCACGGAGCAGCCGACCGACGCGAGCGCGAGCTCGCCGCCGACGAGATCGTCGAATGCGTTGACCTCGCCGCGGCCCTTGCCGGTATACGGGATGTCGAGCTCGACGCGCACGCGCCGCTCCGTGTGCTCTTCGACCAGCGCCGCGAAGTGCGACCACGCGGCGGCGGACGGCGAGTCGTTGAGGATCGTCGCGACGCGCAGCACGCCGCGGCGCGGAACGACCGCTGCGGTGCCGGCGATCTGCAACCGCTTGATGTCGTGCGCGAGCGCGTTGACGGACAGCGTGCTCTCGGTCGCGGCGGTGTGGTGCGAGCGCGAGATGTCGAGCACGCTGTGCGACGCGCGCTCGAGCTCCTCGATGCGCGACGCCTGGCCGGCGATCGTGTCGTCGACACGTTCGAAGGCACCGCCGACGCTGGCCACGGCCGACGCGATGGACGCGAGCGCCTGATCGGCGAGCGCCGACGCGCTGGTTCCGAGCGTGACGGCGTCGTCGGTGCCGCTCACGACGCTCGTCGCGGAACCGGCCTTCGCTGCGATGTCGCGCAGCAGCGCCTTCATCTCGTCGGTGGCGGTGCGCGTCGACTCGGCGAGCTTGCGCATCTCGTGCGCGACGACGCCGAAGCCGCGGCCGTGCACGCCGGCCCGGGCAGCTTCGATCGACGCGTTGAGCGCGAGCAGGTTCGTGCGGTCCGACACGTCCTCGACGAACTTCACGGCCGCGCTGATCTTCGTGCTCGCCTCGAGCAGCTCGTGGATGGCGTCGGCCGCCGACCGGCTGTGACGCGCGAGCCCGTCCACCGTCCCGCTCAAGTCGGCGATCTGCTGCGACGCCAGCGTCACGGCGGAGCGCGCGTCGGACACGTCGTCGCGCACCGCGTGCACGATCGCGCTCGTCGCCGCGAGCTCGCGGGCGGCACCTTGGGTCGTTTCGACCACGTCGCGCAGCGAAGCTGCTTGCTGGCGCGCGTTGGCGGCGATGGCACCCGTCATCCCGCGCACATGGTCGATCGCGCCGGCCATGTGGTCGGCGAGATGCGCCAATTCTTGCGGGTTCACGTGTTTTGAATCGGCCAGGCGACCGGTGATCGCGGCCTGCGAATGTTTAGTTCTCGTTCGGTCGCGTGGCGCCGCGAGCACGCTGCTTGAGCGCGGTCGCCTTGCGCCCGATCACACGGGTCGGCGGGTGGCACAACGGATCGTGATGCTGGAGTCCACGGATGGCCACCGAACCTCTTTCCTTTGCGTCGGTCGCGCTGCCGGCGCGCCCGCTGCTCGCCCCGCGCTGGGCCGCGACGCTGGGCGACGTTGCACGCCTGCTGGCGCAAATAGCCGCATTGTGGGCGTTCTCGGCGGGCGGTTCAGCGCTCGCGGCGGGGATGCACCTCCCCGTGCCGGGCAACGTGATCGGCATGTGCGCGCTCTTCGGCGGCCTCGCCAGCGGCGTGCTGCGCAGCGATTGGTTCGAGGCCGGCGGCGGTTTGCTCACCAAGCACCTCGCGTTCTTTTTCGTCCCGGTCACCGTCGGCGTCATGGCCTTTGGTTCGACGTTCGCGCGGGCCGGGACGGGCATCGTCGCGTCGCTGCTGATCAGCACGGTGCTCGGCTATGCCGTCGCGGGCGTCACGACGGAACGGTTGTCGAAGCGGTCGTGACGGGCGGCTCCCCTCTGGATCTCGCGGTGCTCGCGGTGGGCTGCGCGACGCTGACGATCGGCGCGTACCGGTTGAGCCTAGCCGTGCGCCGGCGGTGGGCGCATCCGCTTACCACGCCCGTGCTGTTTTCCACGGCGGTCGTCGTCGCGTGCTTTCTCGCGACCGGGTTCGACGTGCGCGCGTACGAGCCGGCGAAGTCGATGCTGACGTTCTTGCTGGGGCCGGCGACCGTCGCGCTCGCGCTGCCGCTCTACCGCAACCGCGCAACGTTCGCGCGCGAGCTCGTCCCCGCGCTCACCGGCTTGGTCGCCGGCGTCGTGACGACGATGGCCGCCGCCATCCTGTGCGCGCGCGCGTTTGCGCTGGGGCTTTCGCTCGAAGCGACGCTCGCGGTGAAATCGGCGACGACCGCGATCGCGATCGACGTGGCGCGCATCGTGCACGGCGATCCGGCGCTGGCCGCCGGGCTCGTCGTGAGCACGGGGG
>JALZBE010000213.1 GCA_030947665.1 Vulcanimicrobiota bacterium
CACTACTCGCCGAGAGCGAACGGCCGCTGGTGATCCTCGGCGGCAGCGGCTGGGACGAGGACGCGCGCGCCGCGATGACCCGGTTCGCCGAGCGCAACGCGCTTCCGGTGACGTGCTCGTTCCGCCGGCAATCGCTCTTCGACAACCGGAATCCGCAGTATGGGGGCGATCTCGGGATCGGGCCGAACCCGCCGCTGGCCGAACGCGTCCGTTCGGCGGACCTGATCCTCGCCGTCGGCGCACGGTTGAGCGAGGCGCCGACGGGCGGCTACACGCTGATCGAATCGCCGCGCCCCCGCCAGCGCCTCGTGCACGTGTATGCCGATCCCGACGAGTTGGGGCGCGTGTTCCAACCCGAGCTCGCGATCAACGCCGGGCCGGCGGAGTTCGCGCGCGCGCTCGACGCCTTCGAACCGATCGCGTCGCCCCGCTGGCGCGAGCACACCGCCGCGGCGCGCCGAGACTACGAAGCCGCGCTGCAACCGGGCGAATCGCGCGGCGAGCTCGATCTCGCGCACGTCGTGCGCTGGCTCTCCGACCGTTTGCCGGACGACGCGATCGTGTGCAACGGCGCCGGCAACTACAACACCTGGCTGCACCGCTTCTTTCAATACAAACGTTTCGGCACGTCGCTCGGTCCCACCGCGGGCGCGATGGGCTACGGCTTTCCGGCGGCGATCGCGGCGAAGCTGCGCCATCCCGACCGCATCGTCGTCGCATTCGCGGGCGACGGCTGTTTTCTGATGAGCGGGCACGAGCTCGCGACCGCGGTGCAATACGGCGTGAACGTGGTGGTGCTCGTGATCAATAACGGCATGTACGGCACGATCCGGATGCACCAAGAACGCCACTATCCCGGCCGCGTCGTGGGGACGGACCTGGTCAACCCGGACTTCGTTGCCTACGCGCGCGCCTACGGCGCGTTCGGCGCGCTCGTCGAGCGCACGGCCGATTTCGCGCCTGCGTTCGAGGCGGCACTGGCGACCGGGAAGCCCGCGCTGCTGGAGCTGCGCACCGACCCCGACGCGATCACCCCGCGCACCACGCTGACCGCGCTTCGCGCCGAAGGAGCCGAACGCGCCGGCCGGAGGTGAATCACGCCGCCGCGGCTGAATCCCCGGCTTTGGTGGAGCAGCCGTTGCTGGACGTCGAAGACGTCACGCTGCAGTACAAGACGCGCGATCACCTCGTGACCGCGACGTACCGCGTCGGCTTCGAGGTGTTCGCGTCCGACCGCTTCGTGGTGCTCGGGCCGTCGGGCTGCGGCAAGTCGACGCTGCTCAAAGCGGTCGGCGGCTACATGACGCCCACCGAGGGCTGCATCCGCCTCAAGGGCCAGGTGGTGCGGCAGCCCGGTCCCGACCGCATGATGGTGTTCCAGGAATTCGACCAGCTGCTGCCGTGGAAAACCGTGCTCGACAACGTGATGTTCCCGCTGCTGGTGACCGGCAAGCTGTCGCCGCTCGACGCCGCCGAGCGCGCGCGCGAGTACATCGACAAGGTCAACCTCACGCCGTATGCCGGACAGTATCCGCACACGCTCTCGGGCGGGATGAAGCAGCGCGTCGCGATCGCGCGCGCGATGGCGATGGAGCCCGACGTGCTGCTGATGGACGAGCCCTTCGCCGCGCTCGACGCGCTGACGCGCCGCAAAATGCAAGACGAGCTGCTCGAGCTGTGGGACGAGATTCGGTTCACGATGATCTTCGTGACGCACTCGATCGCCGAGGCGATCAAAGTGGGCAGCCGCATCCTGCTGCTCTCGCCGCATCCCGGCCAGGTGAAAGCGGAGCTGAACAGCGTGCCGCGCAGCGGCGCCGGGCCCGACGACGCGCGCCTGCTCGAAGACCGAATCCACGAGATGCTGTTCGCCGAACCGGTGGAGGCCGTCGTTGCGCGCGCCTGAACGGTCCGCGCTCGTCGCGGAGCGGCCGGAACGGATCGCGGCCACCGTGGACGCGCGCAACTTTGCCATCGCCGCCAAGCCGCTCTCGCCCACCGAGACGATCCTCAACAACACCGTCCTGCGCAAGGTCTTGATCATCGCGGTGCTCGCGGCGATCTGGGAGCTCTACGGACGGTGGCTCAACAACCAGCTGCTCGTCCCCACGTTCAGCGCGACGGTGAAAGCGTTCGTGCTCGCGATCGTCAGCGGCGAGCTGCTGCCCAAGGTGTGGGTGTCGATCAAGGTGCTGCTCGTCGGGTACGCCGGCGGCGTCGCGATCGCGGCGCTGTTGACGACGTTCGCGACGATCACGCGCATCGGCGCCGAGTTCCTCGAGACGCTCACCGCGATGTTCAACCCGCTGCCGGCGATCGCACTGCTGCCGCTGGCGCTGCTGTGGTTCGGCCTTACTCCGCTCAGCCTGTCGTTCGTGCTGATCCATTCGGTGCTGTGGCCGATGGCGCTCAACACGCACTCCGGCTTCGTCTCGGTGTCGCCGACGCTGCGCATGGTCGGCAAGAACTACGGTCTGCGCGGATTGCGCTACGTCGCGAAGATCCTGATCCCGGCCGCGTTTCCGAGCATCCTTACCGGCCTGAAGATCGGCTGGGCGTTCGCCTGGCGCACGTTGATCGCCGCCGAGCTGATCTTCGGCGTTCAGTCGGGCGGCGGCGGGCTCGGCTGGTTCATCGTCAACAACAAGAACATCCTCGACATCCCCAACGTCTTCGCCGGGCTGCTCACCGTGATCATCATCGGGCTGCTGGTCGAGAACGTCATCTTCCGCACCATCGAGACCCGCACGATTCGCCGCTGGGGCATGGCGTCGTCGTAGTCCTTCACCGCTCCGCAACCGTTTTGTCAAGGAGGTATGCTTTGCGCTCGCTCATCCGCATCATCGCCGCGCTCGTTCTCGCGTTCGTCGTCACCGCGCCCGCGTACGCCGAGGTCACCGAAGTGCGCGTCGCGCGCCAGCCCGGCCTCGTGTACCTCCCGATCATGATCCTCGAGCAGGACGGGCTGCTGCAAAAGGAAGCGAAGAAGCGCGGCCTCGGCGACATCAAGGTCACGTTCCTGGTGTTCAACAGCGGCGGCGCCGCCGTCGACGCGCTGCTGTCGGGTAACGCCGACCTGGTCACCAGCGGCGCGACCAACCTGCTGACGGCGTGGTCCGCGACGAAAGGCACGCCGAACGAGGTGCGCGGCGTCGCCGGCAACGGCGCGCTGCCGATGTTCCTGCTCTCGCGCAATCCGAACGTGAAGTCCATCAAGGACTTTAGCTCCGCCGACAAGATCGCGGTGCCGACCGTTCGCGTCTCGACCCAGGCGATCGTGATGCAGATGGCCGCCGAGAAACAATTCGGTACGGCCGACGAGCACAAGCTCGATCAGTACACGGTCGCCATGGGCCACCCCGACGCCCTGCTCGGACTCGAAACGGGTAAGGATCTCAACGGCCATTTCTCGCTCCCGCCCTACCAATACGAAGAGCTCAAGATCCCCGGCGTGCACATCGTCCTCAACTCGATCGACGTGACCGGCGGCCCCGCTTCGAACGGCGTCACGTTCGCCACCACGAAGTTTCACGACGCGAACCCCAAGATCATGGCCGCATTCTTGGCGGCAATGACGCAAGCCGAAGACACGATCAAGAACAACCGGCGTCACGCGGCGGAGCTGTACTTGAAGGATACCAAGGAAAAGCTCACCGTCGACGAGCTCGTGAAGATCATGAGCGACCCGAATTTCGTGTACTCCACCGCGCCGCAGCAGTCCATGAAGTTTGCCGAAGCGATGTTCCGCGGGGGCACGATCAAGAACAAGCCCGCAAGCTGGAAAGACTACTTCTTCCCGGAGGTCCACAACCTCAAAGGCAGCTGACCGGGGCCGTTCGGGCGCAGCGTGGCATGACCGTCCTTCGTGGTGGGCACCGGCCTCCTCGTAACACCACCGGAGGACGGCCGTGCATCATACCGCACCGCGCGAAAGCGAGCGCGGCTTCACGCTGATCGAGCTGATGATCGTCGTGGCGATCATCGCGATCTTGGCGGGGATTCTCATCCCTAACTTCGTCAACGCGCGCTCGCAGGCCCAGACCGCCGCGTGCGAATCGAACCTGCGCGCGATCGCGACCGCGCTCGAGCTGTACTATGCGGACAATCAAATCTATCCGACCGCGTCGGGGGCCTCGGTGCAGCCGGCGCTGTTCACCGTCAACGGCGTGTCGTATCTGAACAACACGCCCAAGGACCCCGCCGCGCAGAACAGCAACGCGACGTACTCGATCACCACCACGCAGGCAAGCGGCGGCGGGCCTGCCACGTACACGGTGACCTGTCCCGGCGTGCACGTCGGCTCAACGCTCGCGAAGATCCCGCTGACGGGCGGCACGAGCGGCAGCGTGTGCGGCACGAACTGCACCGCGACGAAGATCGAGTACGTCGCCGGCCAAGGGCTGCAGGTCGCGCCGTGATCGACGCCGTGAGCGCCGGCCTGCACGCCGTCGCAACGCGGTCGCCGCTCGCGTACCCGCTCGTATTCGCGGCCGGTGCCGTGACGAGCATCGGCCCGTGCGCGGCGCCGCGGTACGTTGCGCTCGCGGCGCTGGTGAACGCCTCGCGGCGGCCCGCGCGCATCATCGCCGCGTTCGTCGCCGGACTTGTCGGCGCGTATGTCGTGCTCGGCGTCGCTGCAGGCGCGGTCGGCGCGCTGTGGTCGGCGTCTCGACTGGTCTACGCCGGGCTCGCGATGGTGCTTGCCGTCGCGGGCGTCGTGACGTTGCTGCGCGGGGGCACATCGCACGTGCACGAGAGCACTCGCGTACATCATGCCGGGGCGCGAGCGAGCCTTGGCGGGACGTTCTTGCTCGGCGCGTCGAGCGCGTTCGTCGTCTCGCCGTGCTGCACGCCGGTCGTCGCCGGGATCGCGGGGCTCACGACGGCGAGCGGTCACACCGGCGAAGGCGTCGCGCTGCTGGCCGCGTTCGCGTTCGGGCACGCCCTGCCGATCGTGTCGGCGGGTGCACTCGGCACGCGGGTCGCGCGCGGGCTTCGGCACGTCGCGGAATCGCATGCGCCCGCGGTCGCCGCGGGAACACTGATGCTCGCGCTCGCGGCGTATTACGGAGTGCTCGCATGAGCTCGAAAGCGGCGCTTCGCCGCGTATCGCGCGTCGCACCCATCCCGCCGTGGCGGCGCGTCGCCGTTGCGGCGGTCAGCCTTGCCTGTGCCGCGGTGCTGTTTCGCGGCGACGTCGCGTCGGCGCTGGTCACGCGTGGCGATGACGTGCTGCGCGCCGGCGATGTCGACGGGGCCGTGCGAGCGTACACGCGGGCGATGCAACTCGACTCCGCCTCGACGGTTGCCGCGGATCGGCTCGCCTTCTTCTTGCTCGTCCGGCGGAGCGCCGGTGATGCCGCGCGCGCCTACGCCGTCGCCGACGCCGCCCTCACCGCGGTGCCGAACGACCCGACGCTGCTGGCCGACCGCGCGTTCGCAGCGCAACGGCTCGGACGGTGGCGTGTCGCCGAACGCGACTTCGCCGCCGCCTCGAGAAACGCGCGCGATCCGCGTTACGCGCACCTCGCGGCCCGCATGGCGCTGCGCCTGCTCGATCGTGCGGCATCACGCGAGCATCTCCGCACCGCGCTCGCTCTCGACAAGACGTACGCGCCGGCGCGCGCGTTGCTGGCGAGGCTCGGCGGATGATCGCGCTGTACACCCTGACGGCGCTGAGCGGAACCGTCCTCGCTGCCGTCATCGACGCGCGCACCGGCTTGATCCCCGACGCACTCACGCGC
>JALZBE010000214.1 GCA_030947665.1 Vulcanimicrobiota bacterium
GGCCGGCGCCGCGTGCCACGGCAAGAATCCGAGCGGCGCCGGGCTGGGCGTGATCACGACCGTCAGCACGACCTCCTTGAACGCCTTGGTCGTTTGCAGCGCGTCTGCTTGAGAGAAGACCGCAAGCCCGGCGAGGGTGCCGAGCGCGAGCAGCGCCGCGAAGTTAGTGCGTCTCAATTTCCGATCACCGTGTAGACGATGTAGACGTTGAACTGGCTGGTCGGGATCGCCCCGGACAACCGCAACTGGTAGTCGTAGCCTTGGCTGGAATTCCCCGAGGTCGCGTTCGACCAGATCATCGCCATAGGCGGCGGCGCTCCGCCGACGCTCGAGTAGTCGATCCCGCCCGACCCGCCCGCGATCGCCGCGCCGCCGGTGCGGTTGAACGTGTGCGCGGGCGAGAACGGCGAGTTCGTCCCGGCGGAGACCAGCCAGAACAGCGTCTGCGCGAGCGGAAAGGTCGCCGGCGCGGGAACCGGGTTGCTGCCGTTGAGATCCGTCGCGCCCTCGCCGTACACGATGAAGCCGGCCGCATCGTTGGTCTGGACGTTGACTTGCGCCGCGTACTTGTAGAGATATTGGTAGCCGACGACGACGTTGCCGAAATCCACGGTGCCGCCGCCGAGCACGGCGCCCGCGCCGGCCGCGGGCGTCTGGCCGCTGCCGAGCCCGCCCACCGGGCCGAAGCCGGCGAGATAGTTCGGGATTACCTGCGCGCGCACCGTCGGATTGATCTTGTACTTGAGCTGCGCGGAACCCAGCGACGCGGCCGATGCGATCCCGGCGGTCGTTGCGGTCAGCAGCAGCGCGGCTGCGGCGGCGGTTAGTCTACGCATCACGTCTCGATCCGTCAATTCGCGATCAGCGTGTAGGTGAGGGTGGCCGTCGTCGTGACGTTGTTGTTCACGGACAACGGGTTGACGGTCACGGTGTAGGACATGATGTTGTCGATGGGCTGCTTGCGCACGGCCCCCGTGAAGTTCGAGAGCGTCAGCGTGCCCGCGGTCGGGATCGTCGACCCGGGCCCGGCGGCCACGTTGCGCGTGTACGTTCCGACGCCGGGATTCGACGAGTTCGCAGAGACCCACGTGGAGATTTGTCCACTCGACGTCGAGGGATTGAGGTCCGACGACACCGAGAGGTTCCAGCCGTTGGTCGAGTCGCTATAGACGGTCGCCGCGAGCGAGTCTTGCGCCGTGAACGTCCCGACGATCTGGTTGAGGTTGATCAGCGGGTACGCACCGCCGGTCGTGAAGGTGCAGGCCAGGCAATTGACCACCGGCGCCGAGCCGCCGTAGAGCGCGGGTGCGTACGCGCCCGGGCTGCCGGTCGGGATCTGGATCACGAGCCGCGCGTCGATAACGATGCGCTCGGTGTTCGAGAGCTGATACGCCGGCAGCGTGTTGATGTTCGCGGCCACGCGCGGGTCCGGCGGAACCGCGCCGCCCGTCGCGACCGACGCGTTGAACGCGAACACCGGGTTGGCGAGTGTCGTGTCGTACGGGTTCTGCGCGTCGAAGAAGATGTCCAAGACCTGGCCGGGCAGCAAGTTGCAGCCCGAGAGCATCAGCAGCCCTTGCGTCCCGGGCGCACCCGGCACGGCCTGCACGAGCGACTTGATCCCGTTGCCGCTGCACTGCGCGCCCGCCGCGCCCGCACCGTAGACGTGGATCGTCGGCTGCATGATCTTCCAGCCGGCCGGATCGCCGAACTTGCCGGAGGTGTTGGACGACGGGATCGCCAGCGAGATGTCGCTGATCGGCGTCGTCCCGTTATTGTTCAGCTCGTACACGAACGCATTGCCGTTGGTGAAATCGCCCCACGAGCCGACGATCGGCTCCGTTCCGGCCGGCACCGCTTGGATCGGTGACAGCGGCGCGGGCGGATACGCCGGGGCCGCCATGTAGCCGCCCGAGTACGTGAACGCCGTCATCGCGGTCGTGTTCGCGATGGTGAGCGTCGGCTGTTGCGGCGCCGCCGCGGCGACGACCGCGCCGCCGTTCGCGCCGACGATCGTCCAGGCGATCTTGTACGAACCGAGCGTCGGCGCCGTCGTGTAGTTCAACGTGATGTCGAGCTCCGCGCCCGGCGGCAGCGCGTTGAGATCGGTGTTGCCGGCGCACGGCGTCGACGCCTGCGTCGCCGGGTTCGGCGCGGTGGAAACCGCGCACAGGTCGATGAGCCACTGACCCGCGGTCCCGGTCGGGTTCGCGTTCCACGTCACGCCGGACTGATTGGGCGACGTGACGCTGATCGAGTTGGGGATCGCACCGTTCGGAAGGGTCAGCAGCAGCTGGCTGATGTAGTCAGGGTTCGGGTCGAGCCCCGTCGTCGTGTTGACGATCTTGAGCAGCGTCGAGCGCCCGGCCTGCGCCGGCAGCACCGTCGGCGTCAGCGTCGCCGACATCAGCGTCGGGTCGAGCGAGAACACCGCGAGCTCGGTCGAGTCGATGTTGGTCGTGCCTGCTACTGCGTTGGTGAGCGTGTTCGTCGGACCGATCGGGAACGACGGTCCGCCGATCGTACCAGACGAATCGTAGTAGTTGCCCGTCGCGCCGACTTCTTGGAACGGGAAGGCCGTCAGCAAGATCGGCTGCGTGATCGTGAACACCCCGGTCCCGCCGACCGGGACCGCCGAGGCCGCTTTTTTCGTCACGATGCCGAACGCGTTGGGGATCGTGAGCCGCGTCGGATCGGCGGACGCGTTGTTGCCGCCGTTCTGCGTCTCGATGAAATACGTTCCGGCGGCCTGCGTGACGCCGTTGATGACGGCCGAGACCATCTGCGGCGTCTTCTGGTTGGGATCGACCGTCGGCGGCATGATGAACTCGATGTTTTGCAGGGGCTTGGGCGAGCCGTTGTTGACCACGGTGATCGTGATCGTGTACGAGCCGCCCGCGGCGGAGTCGGTGCCGGAGCGGTACATCATCTGATTGTAGCGCGGCGTCCCGAGCTGGGCGGCGGAGTACGCGCCGATCTTCCACGAATACGACGCTTGGGTGTTCGTGCCGACGACGCCGGCGCCGAACACGTCGAGCCCGTTGGTCGCGGTGTTGGTCATCGTATTGTTGACGCCGCTCGCGGCGACGCCGTGCAGCGGCGTGATCGACGTGCGCAGCGCGCACACCGAGGCGCACGAACCCGCCGCGGCGGCGACGGTCATCGGTATGGCGATCGTGCCGTTGACCGGCAGCGCCTGGCCCGCGACCGCCGGCGTCAGCGTGAGGGTCTGCGCGTTGGGATTCGCGATGTTCCAGATCTGGTTCGACGAGTCGGTGGCCGTCGTGACGCCGCCCTGGCGCCCCAAGCTAACCTGGTTGCCGCTGTCGTTGGTGATCGTGATCGCCTTGATCGAATCGCCGTTCCAGTTGCCGTACAGGACGCCCGCGCCGTTGCGGAACGTCGTCGTCACGTTGGTGGCGGCGCCGAGCGGCGCGACGTTGACGTACGCGCCCGGCGGAGCCGTCCACTGAAAGCTCCCCTGGTACGACAGGATCGTGAACGACTTCGAACCCACCACGGTGCCGGCCGCAACGTCGTACAATTGCGCCGTGTAGACGTTCGACGCGAAGGGCGTCTGCGTTGCGCCGAACGCGGTCAAGTTCGCAATGTTCAGCGGGAAAGCAAGCTTCTGTGCGCCGGTGCTCGTCGAGGCCGCCGTGAACTGCGCCGGCAGCGAGAACGCCTGGGGACTCGCGGGCTGGAAATTGGTCGGATCGGTGGTCGTGCCGCTCATCACCACGCCGTTGCCGTTGCTGATCGTCATGCGGTACACGCGTCCGCTCGTCACGCCGCTGGCCTGATACGTCAGACCTTGCACCGATTGCTCGGCGAGCGCGCCGCCCGGCATGATGTTGATGATGCCGTCGGTCGCGAACGTATCGCCGAGGTTCACGCCCGTCGTCGCGCCGTTGTAGGGGATCAGGGGGCTCCACGTGACGGTGGAGGGGTTGACCGACATCTGCTGCGTCGAGATCAAATCGCTCGTCGTCACGTCGTACAGCTGAACCGTGTACGTTCCGGCGCTGTTGGCTCCGGTCGCCGGCGAAACGAATTGACCGCTGATCACGCCGCCGGTCGGGAGCACGCCCGTGCCGCCGGCGACGAAGCAGGTCGCGTTGTTGTTGTTCTGCGCGTTCCACGGGACCGTGGCGACGCACGGCAAGCCGTTGCCCGACGTGTTGACGAAGCCGAACGCGTAGAAGTGCGCCGGGTTCAGGCCCGACGCGGTGACGTAGACGTTCGATCCCGACGTGAAGTCGCTCGTCTTCACGGAGTGCGCAGGATCGGAATACGTGCCGAAGTTCAGCGTGCCGAGCACCACGGAGTACGCGACCGCCTCGAACTGATTCGTCGCCTGGTTCTGCATCGCCACCGCCCACACGCCCGAGTACGGCGGGTCCGCCGCGACTTTGGGGTTGGCAGCGCCGATCCCCACGATCGGGTCGGGGCTGGACGCCAGCGGCGTCGCGAGCGCCTCGGACGCATAGAACGGATACGTGGTGCCGGCATTGGCCTGCAGACAACGCCCCTGCGCATCCGTCTGGAACCAGGAAGTCGCGGAGTACGCCCTGGCGACGTAGTCGTACGGGCGGACGGTATACGCATAACCGTCCGGCGAGAACATCACGTACTGATACTTCGTGCTCGGTTGCAGGTTCTGACACAGCCAGTACACCTGCGCGCCGTACGAGAGCGTCTGGTCGTCGAGGTACGCCGTATTCGACGTACCGGTCAGCACGATCGTGCCGCCGCTGGCCGATTTCTTCCAGCGCACCTTGTGCTTGAGCAGATCCGTCAGCTTGGGCATCGGCACGCGCGGGCCGTTGTACCGGTCGAGCACGCTGTTGCCGCGTTGCGCCAGCGAGAGCCGCGCGAGCGCGCGCAGTCCATCGTCGCTGCCGCGGATTTCGGTCGACCGCTTCGAACCCTGCGCGCCGCGTGCGGCGTCGCCGAAGGGGAGCGGCGGCGGCGTGGGCGCCGCCATCGTGGCGCGAGCCCCGCCCGCCGCGCGCTGCGTCGATTGGGTCGACTGCGCGAGGGCAGCGAATCCGCCGGCGCCCAGCAGGGCGGCGGCGACGATGGCGACGAGCGCCAGCGTTCGCGTCAAGAAAGGCATGCGATCTCCGGAATCCGTTCCGTTGGATGGTGCGCTAGCGCACCGTGATGTTCGCTTGGCCGGCGACCAGGTTCGGACCACCGTAGTCGACCATGGCGACCACGGAGTACGAACCCGGCGCGAGCTTCTTCCCCACCGCGTCGATCAGCCGTTTACCGGACCGCTCGACGAGCATTCCTTGCGGGAAACTGACGCGGTCCACGACCGCGCCGCCTTGTTTGATCTCGACGCGCCCGCTCAAGTACACGTGCGCGTTCCCGGTGTTGTGAAAATCGACGAGGTAGTGCTGGCCGTCGCCGAGCGACTGCGCCTTCACGTCGTCGATCTCCCCGCCGATGTGCGTCGACTCCGGGATGATGACGTAGATTTTCGAAGCGATGCGCTCCACGATCGACAGCCCGCCGCCTTTGCGCGTCGGCCGCGTCGTGAAGAACACCAAGTTGTTGTACTCGCCGGCCGCACCGGCCGGGACGTCGACCGAGAAGCGCACTTGCGTGAACGATCCCGGTTCGATGTCGAACTCGCGCGGGTTGATCGTGATCGCCTTCGAGAGCGAGTACGCCGACTTCCCGGGCGGTGCGAACGCGTAGTTCCCGGTGGGTCCGACCACGTAGTCCGAGA